>CAJBIS010000460.1 GCA_903953195.1 uncultured Actinomycetes bacterium | reverse complement strand
CCGTTGCCGGGCAGTCGGAGTCCTCGGGGGCCGTGTCGTTGTTGAGCGGGATCCGCGGATCATCCGGGATCGTCGTCGTCGTCGTGGTCGTGGTCGACGGGACGGTGGTGCTGGTCGAGGTTGTGGTTGTCGTCTCGGGGACCGTGGTGGTCGTGGTCGACGGGACGGTGGTGCTGGTCGTGCTGGTGGTGGTCGTGGTCTCCGGCACCGTGGTGGTGGTGGTCTCGGGGACCGTCGTGGTGGTGCTTGTGCTGGTGGTGGTCGTGGTCTCCGGCACCGTGGTCGTGGTCTCCGGCACCGTGGTCGTGGTCGTCTCCGGGACGGTCGTGGTGGTGGTCTCGGGGGCGACGGTGGTGGTCGTCACCAGCGTCGTGCTGCTGGTCGTCGTGCTGCTGGTCGTCGTGCTGGTCGTCGTGGACGGACCGCCTCGACCGCAGAGTGACGAATTGCCCCACGACTGGAGCGCGGTCGAGATGTCACCGGGGAAGAGCAGCGGCGGCGCGGTGAGCGGGTTGATCGTCGCCGGTGCGGCACCGGTGATGATGTCGAACTGGGCGGCCTGACAACCCTTGGTGAACCGGACCGCGGTGGTGCCGGGCTGCTGGATGGTGAATCGCTGCACGGTGTTGAGCGACTGGGGCCAGGCCACGCCGTTGCCCGGCATGTCGTAGATGACGGCGGCACCCTCGAGGGGTTCGCAGAGCGGGTCGGCCAGGTTGAGGTTGACCGCGAAGTCGGTCGGCGTGTTCGAGATCTGCCGGGTCAGTGAGCCCTGGCTGATGGCGGATCGGGCGGGGACGCACGGTCCTGTCTCGCCCGACGGGATCTGCGTGACGGACACGGTGTTCGGCGTGGCCGACGCGGGTGCTGTCCCGGGTGCGGCGCAGGCCGCGGT
Source organism: uncultured Actinomycetes bacterium (assembly GCA_903953195.1). Taxonomy (GTDB): domain Bacteria; phylum Actinomycetota; class Acidimicrobiia; order Acidimicrobiales; family Microtrichaceae; genus SXMI01. The sequence goes on along the minus strand of CAJBIS010000460.1, from coordinate 2,812 downwards.
GCTGAGCGTGACGATGGCAGCGAACGCGGCGACGGCGCCACGAGTCCATCGGGGGGTTCGGGACGACATCTCGGGTGCTCTCCTCAGCAGGCGGGCGGAGTGGGGGGTGCCTGCTGTTCGGAAGGTACGGACGCCACCCTCCGAGGTCAAGTTCATCACGTAGAGTGGCGATCCTGCCCCTCTCCGCTGGAAATCAGGGGATTCGGGTGTCGCCGGTCGATGAATCGGGAAACTTTTCGGAAAACCCGTAAGACCGACCGGGGTCGGTGGCTCTGGACCGTCGTACGAGCGCAACGGGTGCTCGTCGAGACCGAGGAGTCAGACCAATGAACACCGAGATCACCGCCACCAGCAACACCGCCACCAGCAACACCGCACACGTTCGGAGCCGCTCGGCCCGGACCCGTGGTCTCGTCGCCGGCCTCGCCGGTCTCGCCGCCGTCGTCAGCCTCGCGGGTCCGATGGCGGGCGCTGCCGGCGCCGTCGGCCCCCGGCCCGTCGATCCCTTCGGTGGCGGCGGCCTGGTCGTGGCACCGCCGACGCTGCCCCCGACCCCGCCCACGCTGCCCCCGGTCGTGACGATCCCGCCGGTCGTCGTCGCCGACCCCGGGACCGATCCCGCACCGCAGCCGACGACCCCGCCGGCGCCGCAGCCGACCACCCCTCCCGCCCCGCAGCCCACCACGCCGCCGACCGGTGGAAACACGAACGGCAACCCGGGCGGACGCGGTCAGCAGGCCCCCGCCGCCGCTCCGGAGGACGGCGTCGACGCAACGCTCGCCGGTGCGGACATCGTGCCGACCGAGGCCGAGGAGACGCAGGTGCGTGAGGTCGCCGAGCAGGCGGGACAGACCGATGGGACCGATCAGGGCGGCGCCGGGATGCTGTTCGTCGCCGGTCTCGGGATCGTCGCCGCCGGAGCGGCCACCGGCACCATCGTCGTGGCCAAGCGCCGCCGGCAGGCCTGAGTTGTCGCCCCGTGATGACCGCATCACCCCTCGTTCGTTCCCCGGGTCGCTCAGCGGCCCGGGGAACGGGCGCGCCGACGAACCGCTGCGTCGGGCCGTCGGACGCGACCAGAATGGCCACCGCAGCAATCGGGGAGACGGCGTGGCCGAGCAACGCAACGACGAACAACTGGTCGCCGCAGCACTCGACGGCGACCGTGACGCCTTCGCCGCCATCTACGACCGTCACGCCGCTGCGGTGTACTCGGTGTGCTCGCACATGCTGTCGAACCGCGACGATGCGGCCGACGCCACCGGTGACGTGTTCCTGGCCGCAGCCGAGCGGCTGGGTCAGCTCCGGGATCCGTCCCGATTGCGTTACTGGCTGCTGGCGATCGCCCGACGCAACGTCTACCGACGCTCATCGGCGCGGTCCCGCACGATCGCGGTCGCCGAGGTGGGTGACGTGACCGATCAGCTCGTCACCGACGGGGCTGACGTCGAGCTCGGCGCCGATGATGCGGATCTGGTCCGGATCGTCCAGGACGCGGCGAGCGGTCTCGACGAAGCCGATCGCATGGTGCTGGAACTCCACCTGCACGGCTGTGAGGGCGCGGACCTCGCCGACGTGCTGGGCGTCTCGGCGAACAGTGCCTACCAGGCGACGTTCCGGATGAAGGAGCGGCTCGAGCGGTCGCTCGGTGCGCTGCTCGTCGCTCGCCGCGGACGTGCGGACTGCGAACAGCTCGATCAGCTGCTGCGCCCGTGGGACGGGACGTTCTCGGTCCTGTGGCGCAAGCGTGTCGCCCGCCACGTCGACGGGTGCGAGGTGTGTGAACGCCGCAAGCGCGCCGTCCCCGCGCTGCTGCTCGAGGGGATCGCCGGCGCCACACCGGTGGTGGCCGTGCCGATCGCCGTGCGGGAACGGGTGGTCGCCGAGGCCCGCCCCGGCGCGACCGCCGCCCGGGCCTGGTCGGACAGCGGGTTCCCGCCCGGCGACGGCCGGCGCATCCGACCTGCCGTCTTGGGCACCCTCGCTGCGGTCGTCGCCGTCATCGTCGCCGCCGTGGTGCTGGGCACCACCACCACCGAGCGAGTTCGTAGCGACCCGTCAACCCCGACGCTGCTCACGACCGTCCCGGCGACCGATTCGACGGTGACGTCCGCGCCCGAGTCGACGCAGCAGGAAGCGCCGTCGAGCGCACCGACCACCGACTCGACGACCACACCATCCAGCACAGGTCGTTCGACGGCTCCGCCGACGGCTCCTCCGACTGCGCCGCCCACCGCGCCACCGACGGCGCCACCGACGGCGCCACCGACTGCTCCGCCGACCACGGCCTCGACGACCACGTCGTCGACGACGACGACCTCGATCTTCATCATCTACTGACGGTCATCGGTCGACGCCGTCGACCGGTTGGCGCTGGCCGATGATCAGTTGCCGTTGGTGGCCGCTCCGCCTGCGGCGTTCGGGTCGAGCGCTCCGGGGCGGGCGGTCACGGTCGGGGCGGGCGGCGCGGTCACCACGCCACCCACGTCGTTGACCCCGCTGTCGTCAGGGCGAGATCCGCCGCCGTTGACGGGAGGGGGCAGCATCGTTCCGGTGGTGGCGGGCTCCGACGTCATCGGGTCACCACCGGTGCTGCCGGCATCGGATCCACTGCCACTCGATCCGGATCCGCTCCCGCCCGACGTCGAACCGGACCCGCCGCCGGTCTGGGTGCCCGCGGTGGTCGAACTCGCACCCGGTGCCTTCGTCGTGGTGGTGGTGTCCTTGCTGTCGCTGCTGCACGACAGTCCGAACACGCTCAGCGCGGCGACGCCGATCCCTGCTGCGGCGACGTGTCGGAGTCTCGGTGTGG
>CAJBIS010000459.1 GCA_903953195.1 uncultured Actinomycetes bacterium | reverse complement strand
CGGCGCCGTGCACGGCGATCCGAGTCGACTGCACCACGACGGCGCGACGTCTCGGGTCGCGCTCGAGACCGCCCGTGACCAGGTCGCCGAGGCCGTCGGCGCTCGCCCCCGCGAGGTCGTGTTCACGTCGGGCGCGACCGAGTCGATCGCCGCCGCGAGCTTCGGTGCCCGGGCCCGGGCCGACGGCGACCACGTCGTGCTGGCGGCCGTGGAGCACTCGGCGGTGCGCGAGTGGGCCGAACGCGGACCGCACACCGTGGTCGGCGTCGACGGGACCGGGCGCGTCGACGCCGACGACCTGCTGGCCGCCGTGCGCGACGACACCGCGCTCGTCCACGTGCAGTGGGGGAACCACGAGGTGGGGACGCTCCAGCCGGTCGCCGAGGTCGTGGCGGCGTGCCGGGACCGGGGCGTGCTCGTCCACGTCGACGCCGCGCAGGCCGCAGGGCGCGAGCGGATCGGCTTCGACGACATCGGCGCCGACCTGATGTCGATCTCGGGCCACAAGTTCGGCGGCCCCGACGGCACCGGCGTGCTGCTGGTGCGACGCGGCATCCGCATCCCGCCGCTGATGGTCGGCGGCGATCAGGAGCGGGCGCGGCGGGCGGGCATGGAGAACCTGCTCGGCGCCATCGGGCTCGGTGCCGCCGCCGAGCAGGCCACGGGTTCGCTCGACGACACCCGCGCCCGCCTGCTCGCCCACACCCGTCGGATCCGCGACTGGGCCGCGCTCGCCGAGGACGTCGAGGTGCTCGGCGCCCCCGCCGATGCGGCGCTCCCCCACCTGGTCTGTGTCGGGATCGCCGACGTCGAGCCGCAACCCGTCCTGCTCGCGCTCGACGGCCGCGGGATCTCGGTGCACTCCGGCTCGTCGTGCGCGTCGGAGGCGCTCGAGCCGTCACCGGTCCTCGAGGCGATGGGCGTGGACGCGCACCGGTCGCTGCGCATCTCGCCCGGCTGGTCGACCACCGACGACGACGTGGACCGCCTGCTGCGCGGCCTCGACGACGTGCTCACCGAGCTCCGTTCGCTGCGCCCCTGAATGCGCCCGTCTGCGACACTGGTCCCGTGAACGACTCCCCGACGCCGACCGACATCGGCGACGCCGTGCCGGTGATGTCCGGTCTCGACGCCGCCTCCGCCGACCACTTCGCCACCAACGGCTGGGTGCTGACCGACACGCTCGGCCCGGACGGTGCACTCGAGGTCCGGCAGTGGGTCGAGGAGGTCGCGGCGTGGCCGGTCGACGGTGGCGACTGGCTGCACCACCGGGAACTCACCGAGCACGGCCCGGCGCTCTGCCGCAGCGAGAACTTCACGCCGTTCCACGACGGCCTGCGCGCCCTGCTGCGCGAGGGCGACATGATCGCCATCGCGTCGAACCTGCTCGGCGAGCCGGCGGTGCTCTACAAGGAGAAGATCAACTACAAGCTGCCCGGTGGCGCCGGCTACGCACCCCACCAGGACGCACCGGCCTACCCGTTCATCGCATCGCACGTGTCGTGCATGGTCGCCGTCGACGACGCCGACGCCGCCAACGGATGCCTCGAGGTCGTGTCCGGTGCGCACCACGAGGTCCTGCCGATGGACGACGGGGTCATCGTCGACGAGGTCGTCGACTCCATGACGTGGATCACCGTGCCGGTGCGCGCCGGTCAGACGTTGTGGTTCCACTCGCGCACGCCCCATCGCAGCGGACCCAACGTCACCGACACGCCACGGCGGGCCCTCTACCCCACGTACAACGCGGCCGCCGAAGGTGATCTCCGCGAGGACTACTACCGCGAGAAGCTCGAGGCCTTCCGAGCGGGCGGGCGCGCCGATGGCATGGTGCGGGTGTCGCTCATCAACGACTTCCAGGGCATCGCCGTGCCCGATGACGTCGCCGACGGCGTGACGCGGGGAGGCGCCTCGTGAACCTCGAGGTGCAGCCCGCCACCACCGTCGACGAGGTGATCGAGCTCTACGAGCGCTTCGGCGCGGACCGCTACGACGAGGCCGTCACCCAGCTCGACCACGGACTCCAGTGCGCCGCGCTCGCCCGTCACGAGGCCGCGGACGACGCGCTGGTCGCCGCGGCGCTGCTGCACGACGTCGGGCACCTGCTCCACCTGCGGGCCGGCGGCGAGGGTCCCGTCGCCGAGGACCTCCACCACGAGGCGAACGGGGCCCGCTTTCTCGGCGGGCTGTTCGGGCCCGAGGTGACGGCCCCGATCGCGTTGCACGTCCGGGCCAAGCGGTACCTGGCTGCGACGGAGCCCGGGTTCGTCGACTCGCTCTCCGCCGGCTCGACGATGAGCCTCGCGAAGCAGGGCGGACCGCTCGACGACGCCGACGTGCGGTCGTTCGAGGCGAACCCCGGCCACGACGACGCGGTCCGGCTCCGGCGGTGGGACGACGCCGGCAAGGTCGACGGCATCACCGTCGCGCCGTTCGACACCTACGAGCCGATGCTGCGGTCGTTGCAGCGCGACGTCACCGGCTGACGCACCGAACCACCGTGCCGACACCCGAACCCCTCCCCGACGCCGTCGTGTTCGATCTCGACGGCGTGATCCGCCACTGGAACGATGACGAACTCGACGACGTCGAGACCTCGTTCGGGCTGCCCGCACGTTCCATCCTCGACGTGGCGTTCTCCGCTGATCTGGGACCGGCGGCGACGACGGGGGCGATGACGTACCGCGAGTGGATGGACGAGATCCGCCGACGCATCATCGCGACGTTCGGTGACACCGCGATCGGCGCCCTCGACGAGTGGGAGGCCAACGTCGGCCGGGTCGACACCGCCATGCTGGGGGTCCTGCGGCGGGTGCGGACGCACACCACGGTCGCGCTCCTGTCCAACGGGACGACCCGACTGCGACGCGACCTGCACGTGCTCGACCTGCTCGACGAGTTCGACGTCGTGTTCAACACCGCGGAGTTGGGGATCGCCAAGCCCGACCCGGCCGTGTTCACACTGGTGTGCGGGGAGCTCGGCGCCCAGCCGACGGCCACGCTGTTCGTCGACGATCTGGCGGAGAACATCGAGGGCGCCCGCCTGGCGGGCCTGCACGCGCACCAGCACGTGTCGGTCGCCGAGACCGCAGCGTTCCTCGCCGGGTGGAACCTCACCTGAGCGGCGGTCGTTCGCACCGGCCGATCCAGCCATCGCTGCAGGTGGCGGCGGCGGTGCAGGCATCACTACGGTTCGCGCTGCCATGACCCTGTACCTGGTACGCCACGCCTCGGCGGGAACGAGGAACGACGCCGACCCGTCGGACCGCGACCGGGTCCTCGACCCCACCGGGCACCAGCAGGCCGACGTGCTCGCCGACTGGCTCCAGCACGAGCCGATCACGGCCCTCGTCGCGAGCCCGTACCGTCGCTGCGTCCAGACGCTCGACCCGCTCGGCAAGGTCCTCGGCGTCGACGTGGTCATCGACGAGCGGCTCGCCGAGGGCGCCCCGATCGAGTCGTCGTGGTCGCTCGTGGAGCAGTTCGCCGAACAGACTGCGGTGCTGTGCAGCCACGGTGACGTCATTCCCGACCTGATCCGCCGCCTCCAGCTGCGCGGCATGCAGATCCCGGGCAAGAGCGGCTGTGCGAAGGGCTCGGCGTGGGTCCTGCAGCACTGGGACGGCGAGCTGTTCGCCACCGGGCTCTACACGTCGGTGAAGGCCTGACCCCATCGGGGACACGTCCCCACAGGAGTCGAGGCATCGGTTCGGGGGCGTGCGGTAGGGTCACGTCGTCTGAGCGCCGTACCGCAGCGGCGTCCCGGGTCCTCAGGGGGATCACATGCACCGCACCATGCGCTCGCTGTTCGCCACCGTCGCACTGCTCGCCGGCATCTCGCTCGTGGCCGCCGCGTGCACCCCACCCGCCGGGCCGGCGCCGTCCAACTGGAAGGTTCGCCCCGTCTCGATCACGGTCGTCGACCAGGAGGACACCGACGCCGGCGACGAGCCGTACGTGATCCAGCTCGGGTTCCGTTCCAAGCTCGGCGTCGCCGGGTCCACACAGGTCTCGGTCGCCTCGCAGTGCCGCACCGGCACGCTGCCCGCCGCCGACACGGGCCGCGTCGGCGTCACGGTGCCCGTCCCCGTCGGTGGTGCCGACATCGCCTTCAACAACGTGACGAACCTCGACGTCGGCGATCTGGCGCTCAACTACGCGCCCCTCGAGATCCTCGGCACGCTCACGTTCGTGGCCGAACGCGACGCCATCTTCTCGTCGTGCGCCGTGACCGACCTGATCGACAACGCGCTCACGCCGATCCTCGGTGACGCCCTCGAACTCCTCATCGCCAGCCAGCCGATCCCGCCGACCCAGGAACAGCTGATCAAGCTGATCACCGACAACATCGGTTCGCTGCTCGGCACCATCGGCGGGTTGATCGCCGCCGTGCTCGAGGGCCTCGGCAACCCGGACGACATCATCGGCGTCGCGGCGCAGATCCACCTGCCGACCGCCGGAACGCTCACCGGGCTGCTCAACTCGGCGTTCTCGCTGGCGGGTCTGTTCGATGCCGACCTGGGCAAGGGCATCCTGCCGGTCGATCAGCTCGGTACCGGGTTGAAGATCCGTGTCGGGTCGCTCACGTCGTCCAGGGTGGACATCCCGCTGGGGATTCCGGGCACGGAGTACGTGCTGCGGTCCAGCGTCGTCCCGGGCTGAGCTTCAGCCGCCGCCGGCGTTCGGGATGGCCGGGGCACCCGGCACCGTGGAGACGGACGCGCCGGCCGAGGGATTCTCCGTGAGGTTCGTCGTCGATGGGGCGACCGCACCGCCGGCCGTCGACGAACGGATCCGTTGACTCAGCCCTGCGAGGTCCGTCGGGGTCCCGACGAGGAACGAAGCCGTCGGCCACGGGAGCCCCTGCAGCGACGCGAGCGCGGCGTCCGCGTCGTCGACCCGACGTTCCGCCAGTGCGACTGCCGCACGGAGCAGCAGCGCATTCGACGAGGTCGGATCGACGGTGAGCGCCCGGTCGAGGAACTCGTTCGCCCGCGCCGTGTCGGTGCGCTCGGGCCCGAGTTCGGCGAGCGCCCGTGACACCAGCACGTCGACGCTGTCGGGCGTCGAGAGCAACGCGGTGTCGAGACACGTACCGAGGGAGTCGTAGAGCGCCTGGTCGAGGGCGAGCTGATCGCCGCGATCGGTGAAGACCGTCGACCAGCACGACGCCGACGGAGCGTCGAGCAACGCGAGGAACACCTTGAACTCCAACAGTTCGGTGCGCAGCACCTGCACCGCGACCTGCGGCGGGTCGTTCCGGTAGAACGTGCCGATCTCGTCGTTGGCACGGGTGTAGGCCTCGCGGACCGCCGCGGCGTCACCCCGCTGACGCGCCGCCTCGCCGGCCCGGGCCGCCACGATGGCCCGGAACACCCGCACGTCCGGGAAGTCGGGGTCGAGCTGCACGGCGCGATCCAGATTGGCGCTGCCACGCTCGATCTGGTCCGCCCGGATCAACGCCCACCCCTGATAGGTCAGCGCCTCCACGTTGTCGGGCGTCGAGTCCAGCACCTTCTGGTAGCACTCGACGCCGGCGGTCGGATCCTGGAAGGCCAGCGGCTGACAGTTGGCCAACTGGGCTCGGGCGGAGTCGTCGTTCCCGGTGAGCGTGCCGCCTCCGCGCGGAGCGGCGACTCGGGCGACGACCACACCCGCTCCGGCCGCGAGCAGCAGGACGACCGCGGCGATCGCCGGACCGCGCCACGATCGAACGACCGGCGCCGCCGACGTGCGCTCGCGTGGACCGACCGTCGCGACCTCGGCGGACCCGTCGGAACGCTCGCCGCCGTCCGAGGACTCGTCGGCGAGGGCCCGCAGCACCGCCGCGGCCCGGGCCGTGTAGCCGTCACGGAGCGTCTCGTAGTCGGCGTCGTCGAGGTCCCCGGCATCATGCTCACGTTCGAGGTCCTCGAGCGATGCGAGCAGGTGGTCGCGCTCGTCCTCGAGCGCTGCGACCGTGGCCGGATCGTGCTCGGCGCCGCGTTCAGTCATCGTCGGAGCGCCGTGCTTCGGACAGCCCTGCCTCGGGTCGCGGCGAGTCCGGGTGGTCGGCATCCTGGGCCCCGTCCGCCGCGTCGTGGCGCTCACGGAGTGCCGCTGCGACGACCGACTCGTCCGCCGCAGATGCCTCTGGCGCCGCGTCCGCCTCACGTCGCCAGCGGCGGAAGAGCGCGATCAGACCCAACAGCGCCGCCGCGGCGCCGACCACCGGGATGATCCACACCAGTGAACCGAGCCCGGTCGACGGCGGTGTCAGCAGCACCTCCTGGCCGTAGCGCGTGGTGAAGAACGTCAGGATCTCGTCGTCGGAACGGCCCTGTCGCATCTGCTTCGTGATCTCGTCACGGAACTGCACCGCGAGCGGTGCCTGCGAGGCGCCGACCGACTCGCCCACGCACTGCAGGCACTTGAGCTGCACGGCGAGCGCGTACAGCCGGTCATCACTCGCACCCTGCTTGGGTGTGGTGTCGATCGACGCGACGAGCGCACCCAGGAGCACGACGCCCATCAGCGCCCACCACCACCAACGCTGACGCGACGGGTGGCGGCGAGCGGCCGGGCGCGCACCTGATGGCGCCGTCGCGGTCACGATCCGCCGCTGGTGCGACCAGCGATGAGCTCGTCGAGCTGCGCCGCGGTCGCCCCGCCGTTGAGTTTGGCGACGACCGTGCCCTCGGGGTCCACGAGGAACGACTCCGGGAGCTTCACCACGCCGTAGTCCAGCGAGGCCGACTCGGACGTGGCCGAGTCGGTGAGCACCGGCCAGTCACCGCCGTTGTCCGCGAAGAACGACCGGACCCGTTCGGGGGTGTCGCCGTAGGCCACGCTCACCACCTGTGCCGACCCGGCGCGATCGGACGCGAACTTCACCAGCTCCGGATGCTCCTGCACACACGGCGGACACCACGTGGCGAAGAAGTTGACCAGCACCCACTGGCCGCGCTGCTTGTCCAGATCGAAGGGCGCTCCGTCGAGTCCCACCCCCGTCAGCGGCGGCGCGAGCTCACCGACGACTGCGGCGGCAGTGGAGTCGGTACTGGCGGGTTTCCGGGTCGCCAGCAGCGCCACGAAGGCCACGGCGAGGACGGCCACGACGGCGGCGATGACCGCGGAGCGATGCTTCACGACGACTCCGGGGTGGCGGTGCCGTCCGCGACCGGGACCGGTGCCGACGCCGGCGAGAGCGGGTCACGGCGACGACCGGGGAACAGCGAGAGCGCGGTGCCGATCAGCATGATCATGCCGCCCACCCACAGCCACACGACCAGCGGCTGGATGATCACGCGCAGCTTCAGCTCGCCGGTGGCGCCGTCGGGTGACGACGTCACCGACAGGTAGACGTCCTCGGTCGGTCCCACCCGGACCGACGGTGTCCCGATCGTCATGCCACCGCGCCGGAACCGGTTGAGACGCGGTTCGTAGATCTGACCGCCGTCGACCCGGATCTGCGAGATCTGCTCGAGCCGGTTGTCGAACTCCGCGGTTCGGGGGCCGATGTAGGTGATCTCGTGACCAGCGACGGTCACCGACTCGCCGGGCGTGAGCGTCACCTCGGCCTGTCGGACGTAGCTGGTCGAGGCCGCGAAGGCGACGGCGATCATGATCGTCCCGAGATGCACGACCATGCCGCCGTTGGCCCGCCCGACGAAGCCCCGCCAACCCTGGCGCCGAGCGGCCAGGAACAGCTGCCGCACCGCAGAGCCCGCGGCGAACCCGGCGAGGCCGAACGCCAGCACCACGGTCGGGCCGGTGGCGCCGAGGACGAGCGCCAGCAGCACCGTGGCCACGCCACCCCACGCCGGCCACCACAGCCGCTCACGCAGGACCTCTCCCGTGCCCTTGCGCCACGGCAGCACCGGTGCGACGGCCATGAGGGTCAGGAGCGCGAACCCGATCGGCATCGTCATCCGGGAGAAGAACGGGACGCCGACGGAGAGCCGGTCACCGTTGATGGCCTCGACGATCAGCGGGAACACCGTGCCGAGCAGCACCACGAACGCGAACGCCGCGAACAGCACGTTGTTCGCCAGGAACGCACCCTCGCGCGACACCGGCGAGTCGATGCGGCCGGGCGAGCGCAGCTGGTCACCGCGCCACCCGATGAGCCCGAGCGAGACCAGCACCACCACACCGAAGAACCCGAGGAGCAGCGGACCGACCGACCCGCTCGAGAAGGCGTGCACCGACTCGACGACTCCGGACCGGGTGAGGAACGTGCCGAGGATCGTCAACGAGAACGTGGCGCACAGCAGCGACAGGTTCCAGACGCGGAGCATGCCCCGGCGCTCCTGGACCATCACCGAGTGCAGGTAGGCGGTGCCCGTGAGCCACGGCAGGAACGACGCGTTCTCGACCGGGTCCCACTTCCAGTACCCGCCCCAGCCGAGGACCTCGTAGCTCCACCACGCACCCAGCACGATGCCGGCGGTGAGGAATCCCCAGGCGAACAATGTCCAGCGGCGCGTCTCGACGAGCCAGCCCTCTCCCACCCGCCCGGTCACGAGGGCCGCGATCGCGAAGGCGAACGGGACGGTGAACCCGACGTAGCCGAGGTAGAGCATCGGCGGGTGGAACGCCATCAGGATGTGGTTCTGCAGCAACGGATTCGGGCCCGGGCCGTCGTACCCGACCGGCGGGATCACGCCGCGGAACGGGTTGGCGGCGGTGAGCATGAGACCGAAGAAGAACACGCCCACCACGAACATGGCGATGAGCGCCCACGCGACGAGCGGGTCGTCGCTGCGACGACGGAACTTCTGGGCCACCGCCGCGGTGTAGCCCGCGAGGATCAGACCCCAGAGCAGGATCGACCCCTCGAGCGCCGACCACATGGTGGCCACGTTGAACAACAGGGGTGTCGCCGACGAGCCGTGATCGAAGACGTACTCGACGGTGAAGTCGCGTGTGATGAGCGCCCGCTGCATCGCGAACACCGCGAGCACCGACCCGGCGAACACCACGAACGCGTAGGTCCGGCCGAGTCGCAGTTGCTGCGTCCGGCCGCTGCGCAGACCGGCGAGCAGCACACCGATCCCGACGATGCACCCGCCGAACGCCACGAGGACGCCCGACAGTCCGAGCAGTCGGTTCACGACGCTGCCTGCTGTGACCCGACTCCCTGCGGTGCCGTGACCCTGCGCATCATCCGGCCCCGCCCTGCTGGTCGGCGTCGCGCTGAGCATCCCGGACCCGGTCCGGGTTCTGCTCGTCGTAGGCGCTGTCGTGGCGGATCAGGATCTCATCGCTCGAGAACCGATCACCGGTGAAGGAGCCCTCGAGCACGACGGGGATCTTCGGCCCGAAGAGCTCGGGCGGGTCCCCGACGTGGTCGACGGGCACCTCGACACCGTTGTACGCGATCACGAACCGCACGCCGTCGGCGCTGCGCTCGACCGAATCGGGGACCACGTTCCCCTGCATCCGGATGCGATCACCGGACAGCTCGTCGCGCTGCTGGTCCGCCTCGTCCACGTTGTAGAAGAAGGTCGACGCGTCCCGCAGCCCGGTGAGGAGCACGGCGCCCAGGGCGACCACGATGACCACGAGCGCGCCGACGGCGACCATGGCCTTGGGGCTCCTGCGCCGGTCGGCCGTCTCGGCGTGGCGTCCGGTCTGGGGGGTGAGCTCGAGCGGCGAACCCGCACTGGTCGGGGCGTCGACGTCCGCGACGTCGTGGTCGACGCCGTCGAGCTCAGCGGCGTCGGAGGACTCGGGGTCGTCGGGGCGGCCGGTCGGCGTCACATCCACCGGCGTTCCGATTCGTTCACGAGCTGCGACATGCGGCGACCCCGTCGCAGGATCCAGCCGGTGTAGGCCGCGATCGTGATGAAGGTCCCGACCCAGGCGGCGGCGATGTAGGCGGCGGTCGACATCTGGTCCTCGTTCCTCAGGCCTCGGCCCGGCGTTCGGCGATGGCGGCATCCAGGCCGCGGTCCTCGGCTCGTTCGGTCAACCACGCCAGCCGGAAGCGATGGATCAGCAGCCACGCGAACAACCCGAGGAACACCACGAGTCCGAGGTACGCCGAGAACAGCTGGGTGCCGCGCATGTCGGGATCGACGGTGCCGAAGATCGTCTTCTCCTGGTGCAGACCGCGCCACCAGTCGACCGCCTTGTGGGTGATCGGGATGTTGACGACGGCGAGAATGCCGATGACCGCACTGACCGTGGCGCGGGTCCGCACGTTCGTGGGCACCTGGCGCACCGCGAGGTACCCGAGGTACGTCAGGAACAACACCGTCGTGGTCGTGAGGCGAGGTTCCCAGCGCCAGAAGACGCCCCAGGTGATCTTGCCCCACATCATCCCGTTGAAGATCGTGAGGCCGAAGAACAACACGCCGAGTTCGGCCGACGACGCGCCGAGGAGATCCCAGAACTCGCTCCGCCGCCACAGGTACATCCCCGACGCGATGGCGGTGATGACGAACGCCACGTACGCCGCCGACACGGTCGGCACGTGCATGTAGAGGATCCGGATCGTCTCGCCGAGTTCGGCGTCGGGCGGCGAGATGAACACACCGAACACCACGAGGGCCACGAGCCCCGCGAGCACGGCGAACCCGAGGATCCGCGTGCCGCGCGACGACGTCGAGGCGGGCGCCACGACACGGGCCCCCGACGTCGGCGGCACCGGCTCGACCGGCTGCTGGATCGTCATGCGTCCTCCATGAGGGGCCGGAACAGGAACGCTCCGAGGCCCAGGTACACCACTGCAAAGATGCCCAACAATGCTGCCCACGGCCAGCCGGGGCCAGCCGCCCTGCCGAATGCGATGTCGAATCCCCGGGTCGCGGCGATCAGGACAGGTGCCAGCAATGGCAGCAGCAGCAGCGGCAGCAGGGTCTCCGCCCCGCCCAGTCGCAGTCCCACCACGCCGTAACTGGCCCCGGCGCCGGCGATCCCGAGCGTCGCCAGCGCGGCGATCCCGCCCAGCAGCAGCCAGCCCCGGAAGGTCGTGTCGTAGAGCACGGCCATGGCGACGGCGAGCACCAGCTCGAGGACAACGAGCTGCGTCAGCAATGCCGCGACCTTGCCCAGATAGATCGACGCCGGCGACAGCCCCGAGAGCCGCAGCGCATCGAGCACACCGTCGTCGCCCTCGACCGCGAAGGTTCGCTGCACGGTGAGCACCGCGGCGAACAACACGACCATCCAGAAGAGCCCGCCGGTCGCGCGCTCCAGGACGTTGCGGTCCGGGTCGAGCGCGAACGCGAACAACAGCACGCACAGCACCGCGAACGGCAGGACCTGTCCGATGCCGACCCGGGACCGCCACTCGAGGCGCAGATCCTTGGCGGCCACCAGCGCCGCGTCGCGGATCATCCGGCCGCCTCATCGAGCGTGGACGGATCGGCGGGCGCGGGCTGATCTGCCACGCCGTCGGCGATCACACCGCCCGCCAGCGTGACACTGCGGTGCGCCACCTCCTCGGCCCGGTCGAGCTCGTGCGACGCGAACATGACCGTCGCGCCCGCGGCGACCGCATCACCGATGAGCGAGTCGACGATGTCGCGACCGGACGCGTCCAGGCCCGCGTGTGGCTCGTCGAGCAGCCACAGCTCCGGCCGACGCGCCACCATCGTCGCGAAACTGACCCGACGACGTTGACCGGTCGACAGCGACCGGACCGCCAGACCGTGCACCCGCTCGGGCACCCCGAGCCGGTCGAGGGCGGCTCGACCGTCCGCACGTCGGGCGCCGGCAGCCCGCGTCCAGAAGGACACGTTCTCCTCGACCGTCAGGTCGGCGTACAGGAACGTCGCGTGACCGAGGAGCCCCACACGCCGTCGCACTGCGGCCGGCGACGCGACCAGGTCGACACCGAGCACCTCGGCCGAGCCCGAGACGATCGGCACCAGGCCGGCACACGTGCGCAACAACGTCGTCTTGCCGGCACCGT
>CAJBIS010000458.1 GCA_903953195.1 uncultured Actinomycetes bacterium | reverse complement strand
CGCTGCCGTTCGACCACCCCTGGTACGTGCTCTACAGCTCGGGCACGACCGGTGTACCGAAGTGCATCGTGCACCGCACCGGTGGCGTGCTCCTCCAGCACCTGAAGGAACACCAGCTGCACCTCGACATCCGACGCGATGACGTCGTGAGCTACTTCACGACGTGCGGCTGGATGATGTGGAACTGGCTGGTGTCGGTGCCGGCATCGGGCGCGACGATCGTGCTCTACGACGGCACTCCGTTCCATCCGGGGCCCGAGCGCCTGTGGCAGCTCGTCGCGGACGAGGGACTGGCGCTGCTCGGCGTGTCGGCGAAGTACCTCGACGCCGTCCGCAAGGCCGGGTACATGCCCGCGGCATCGTGCGACCTGCACACGCTGCGAACGCTCACGTCGACCGGCTCGCCCCTGTCTCCCGAGGGCTTCGACTGGGTCATGTCCGACGTGGCGCCCGGTGTCGGCCCCGACGGGTTGCACCTGGCGTCGATCTCGGGTGGCACCGATCTGTGCGGGTGCTTCGTCGGTGGCGACCCGACACGGCCGGTGTACGCCGGGGAACTGCAGGCCCCGGCGCTCGGCATGGCGGTCGACGTGTGGGACGACGATGGCGCACCGTCCGGTACGGGCGTGCGTGGCGAACTGGTGTGCACCCTGCCGTTCCCGTCGACACCGATCAGCTTCTGGGGCGACGCGTCCGCCGACGGCACGTCGCCGGGACCGAAGTACGCCGCCGCCTACTTCGAGCGGTACCGGGGGGTGTGGGCGCACGGCGACTTCGCGACGTGGACGCCGCACGGCGGCATGGTGATCCACGGCCGATCCGACACGACGCTCAATCCGGGCGGCGTGCGGATCGGCACCGCGGAGATCTACCGCCAGGTGGAGCAGATCCCCGACGTGCTCGAATCGTTGGTCTTCGCACAGGAGGTCGACGACGACGTGCGGATCGTGCTGTTGGTTCGCACCGTCGACGGGGCGTCACTCGACGACGACCTGGTGGCCCGGATCCGGGACCGGATCCGCACCGGCTGCACGCCCCGGCACGTGCCCGCAGTCGTGGTCGAGGTCGAGGACCTGCCGCGCACCCGGTCGAACAAGCTCGCCGAACTCGCCGTGTCGGATCGCGTCAACGGGCGAGTGGTGCGTAACACCTCGGCGCTCGCCAACCCCGAGTCGCTCGACCACGTGGCGGGACGGGTACCGGCACCCTGATCCGGATCGGCCCCGCGGTGCAGGGCGTCGGCGTTCAGCGGTCGAGGACCCGGACGAGCGCGTCGGGCACCGACGTCGGGCCGGCGAGCGACGTCCAGCGCGCTCCGACCTGACCGGCGAGCGCGTCGGCATCGGCCGTGTCGCCCTCGGGGGCCAGCACGACGAGCTCGGCGATCGCGGCGGCGTCGGCCGCAGGGTCCCCACCGGTGGTGGAGCGACAGTCCGACATGAGGATCGCGATGCGTCGACCGGCGCGGGACCGTTCGAGCTGGCGGGCGGCGCAGCGGAGCGCGAGTCCGACGTCGGTGACCCCGAATCCCCGCAGCCGTAACAGGTCGCTCACCACGTCGTCGGGCGGCCGGCGTTCGCCCTGTGACTGCAGCACGATCGCCTGCTCGGCGAACGCGACGACGGAGCAGTCCTCGGGCACACGGAACAGCACCGACGCCGCGGCCACCGCGGCCGCGGCGAGCCGGTCGCCGGCCATCGAGCCGGAGCGGTCGACGAGCAGGCACAGGGCGGTGTCCGGTCGGTCCCACGCCCGGACGAACACGTCGTCGGGATCGGGCGCGCGCCCGGCGGCCAGGCCCACGAGTGCGTCGTGCGAGGCGTCGAGGTCGATGTCGCCATCCGCGACGCGGAGCGGTGCGGTCCGGAGCCGACCGATGCCACGTCGACGCTGTTCGCCGGTCCGGGCCAGGTCGACGACGACGCGGCCGGCGAGGCGCCGCGCCAGCATCCGCAGTCCCTCGTCGGTGGCGCCGGTCAGATCGGCGAGCAGCGCGAGCGCCTCGTCGGCGTCGTCCGCCATGGCCTCGTCGAACGCGGCCTCGTCGAGCACGCCGACCTCGGGCGAGATCTCCTCGAAGCGGTCGCGCTTCGACAGGTCGCGGCGTGAGGTGGTGCGGCGCCCGGCCTCCGTGACGGCCTCACGGGCGTCGTCAGCCTCGAGGATGTCGTCGTCGTCCTCGTCGCCCCCGCCACGAGGCGGGGTCAGGCTTTTCCCGCTCCGCCGGTGTCGTCCGCGTCGGCCCCGGCGTCGCCGTCACCATCGGCGTCGTCGCCACGGGGGCCGAAGTGGCGTTCCCACAACTCCCGCACCACGTCGTCGCCGGAGCGGGTCGCTCCGTCTCGCACGCGCACGCGCCCCGACAGGGCCAGCAGTGCCGCGTCGAGCGTCACGGCGGGGTCCCGCGGGTCCGTGCCGCGGAGTGTCGCGAGTTCGTCGGCGACGAGCGTGAAGTCGATGGCGCCCCGCACCGACGACCCGGTGCGCAGGTCCGGGTGCGACCGACTGTCGCGGACCATCTCGACCGCGGCGAGCACCGCGCCCGGCCCCAGCCGGCCCGCGGCACCAGCTGCGCCGTCCGCGACGATCAGCGCCTCGTCGGTGGCGTCCTGGTAGTCCATCGCCAACCGGCAGCACCGGTCGTACACCGCGGAGGCGATCCGGGCGGTGCCCACGGCGTCGAACGGGTTCATGGCGGCGACGAGTCGGAAGCCGTCGGCGGCCCGGACCGGTCCGAGCCGGGGAACGTGGACCTGTCCCTCACTCATCACGGTGATGAGCACGTTGAGTGTCTCCTCGGGGATCCGGTTGATCTCCTCGACGTACAGCAGCGAACCGTCCCGGAGTGCCCGGAGGAGCGGCCCGTCGATGAACACCTCGGGGCGGTAGCCCTCGGTGAGCACGGCCGACGGGTCGAAGGCGCCGACGAGTCGGGCCGGTGTCAGTTCGGCGTTGCCCTCGACGAACTCGAACCCGAGCCCCGCCTCCTCGGCCACGGCGCGCAGCACCGTCGACTTGCCGGTGCCCGGCGGGCCCTCGAGCAACAGGTGTCGACCGGCGGCGAGCGCGGCGACGACCGACTCGAGTTCACGCGGTCGGCCGACGACACGTCCTCGCAGACGGTCGAGCAGCGCGGCGTCGAACGGGCGTGGTGCCCCGTCGCCGCCGGTGGCGTCAGAACTCGATGACACCGCGGATGTTCTTGCCGGCCCGCATGTCGTCGTAGCCCTGGTTCACCTGATCGAGCGTGTACCGGGAGGTGATCAGCTCGTCGAGCTTGAGCGTGCCCTCGCGGTACATGGAGAGGAGGGCCGGGATGTCGGCGCGGGGGTTGCCCGAGCCGAACACGGTGCCCTTCACCTCCTTGTTCATCATGGCGAACATGAACAGGTTCATGCTGACGTCGTTGTCCATGAGGCTGGCGAGCGCGGTGACGACGAGCGTGCCGCCCTTCGCGACCAGACCCAGCGCCGGCTCGATCATGTCGCCGGTGATCACACCCGGGGTCAGGATCACGCCCTCGCACATGTCGCCCCAGGTGAGGTCGGGGACGGCGAGGAGCGCCTCGTCGATCGAGGAGTAGGTGTGCGTGGCACCCATCTCCATGGCCTTCTCGCGCTTGAACTCGACCGGGTCGATGGCGATGACGCGCTTGGCGCCGCTCATGCGGGCACCCTGCACGGCGTTGATGCCGACGCCACCGATGCCGATCACGGCCACGTTGTCGCCGGGCTGGACCTCGGCACGGTGCACCGCGGAACCCCAGCCGGTGGCCACACCGCAGCTGACCAGCGCCACGGCCGCCATGTTGAGGTCGGGCTCCACCTTCACCAGCGACGTCTCGGACACGAGCAGGTGCTCCGAGAACGTGCCGAGCTGGGCGAACCGGGCCGCCTCGGCGTCACCGATCGTGTGCGAGCTCTGGCCCTCGGTCCGGGTCATCATCTGCAGGTCGAAGAGCTTGGCGCCCTCGTCGCACAGGTTCTGGCGACCGGTGGAGCACCACCGGCACCGTCCGCAGGCCGGAATGAACGACATGGCCACGTGATCGCCCGGTGCGAGCGACGTGACGCCGGCGCCGACCTTGCTGACCACCCCGGAACCCTCGTGACCGCCGACGAACGGGAGGAACGGGACGGGCAGATCACCGGTGACGACGTGCTCGTCGGAGTGGCACATGCCGGCGAACGCGGTGTCGACGAGCACCTCGCCGGGCCCGGGGTCGTCGAGGATCATCTCCTCGACCTTCCACTCCTGTTGCGGTCCCCACAGCACAGCAGCTCGGGTCGTCGTCGGCATGGGGTCCCCCTGTGGTCGTGAGACGAGGTCTCGGGTTGGCTCGCACGTGCCGGAACCGGTGCCCGGCGCGAACTCCCTTCTACACCAACGGGGTGACCCGAGGTAGCCGGACGGTCAACCAGCGGCACCGTGGTCCGCGAACCCGAACCCCGGGTCGGTTCGGTCTACGATCCCGCTGTCACAGGAACCGATCGGTGAGGTGGACCCCATGGAAGCAGTGACCGTCGAAGCGACCGAGACCGACGTCGTCGTCGAGGACGAGCAGCTCGTCGAGGACGAACTCCTCGTCGAAGAGGTCTCGATCGACGGGATGTGCGGCGTCTACT
>CAJBIS010000457.1 GCA_903953195.1 uncultured Actinomycetes bacterium | reverse complement strand
CCCGGTGTACGTGACCCGGATCGAACGGAGCGACGGCACCATGCTCCACGAACACCAGCACGCACAGGACAAGGGCATCGAGCCCGAGGTGGCCAAGCAGGTCAGCGACATCCTCCCGGGAGTGATCGAGCGGGGCACGGGCAAGGACGCCGGCATCGGACGCCCGGCCGCCGGCAAGACCGGATCGACCGAGGACAACGTCGACGCGTGGTTCTGCGGCTACGTGCCGCAGCTGTCGACGGCGGTCTGGGTCGGTTTCGCCGAGTCGCGAGCCGATGAGAACGGCCAGTTCCGTTCGGTGTCCATGACCCCGCCGAACACCCCCATCGAGGTGCTGGGCGGGACGTACCCGGCCAGGATCTGGGCGTCGTACATGCGGGCGGCCCTCGTCGATGCCCCCGTCGAGCCACTGTTCGATCCGTCGGCGATCCCGCCACCCACGACCACGATCCCACCGATCGCGAGTGGCCTGGACCGACCGGCGCCGGGAGCGTCGACGGCCGAGGTTCCCCAGGTCGCCGGGCTGACGGCGGCCCGGGCCCGCAGTCAGCTCGACGACGCCGGGTTCGAGGTCCGCACCTTCAACATCAACGCCCGCGGCACCCGCGGATCCGTCGCCGCGCAGTCGCCACCACCGGGCACCAGGCTGCGCAGCGGATCGACCGTCGTGATCGAGATCATCACCGGCCCTGCGGCCGCCGGTGAGGTCGTTCCGGACGTGCGAGGACTCACCAGTGATGCCGCTCGCACCCGGCTCATCGACGCGGGTTTCGATGTCGTGATCGACGCCGCCGCACCGCCCGTCGGGGTGCTGCGGCCGGACGGGGGCGGATACGCGATCGGCCAGATCTGGCGCACATCTCCGGCACCCGGCCAGCGCTCGGCGAGTGGGGTCATCACCATCACCTCGGCCGCCGCCCCGCCGCCACCCACCACCACGACCACGACGACCACGACGGTCGTCACGACCACCACCACGCCCACGACGACCACGTCACGGCCGTGAGCGTCGCAGCTCCCGACGGGTGCCCGCGTCGCCGCAGCGCCCCCGGTGCTGGCAAGCTGTGCCCGTGATCGACGAGACGACGAGCGCCTCGGAGCCCCTGCCAGGGGATCCCGCCGACGACGCCCGACCACCACTGACCCGGAAGCAGATCGTCGCCCGAACCGCCGGGCTGGCCTTTCTGGTGGGGGCCTTCGGCATGTGGATGTACGCCTTCTTCATCTACGACCCGGGGTTGATGATCGACGAGCTCGCCGACCGGACGTTCCCGAAGGCGGCCGAGCAGATCTGCGCTGCGGCGCAGTCGCAGGTGGACGCACTCCCGGCGTCGAACACGTCGGAGACGGCAGCGGCACGCGCCGATGTCATCGATCAGGCCAATGCGGATCTGCGCAGGATGGTCGAACAGCTGCGGGCGCAGGTACCGGACGGTCAGGGGCAGGTGACGACCGGCATCAACGACTGGCTCACGGACTGGTCGACCTACATCGACGACCGACAGGCGTACGCCGACGGGCTCCGCGTCTCGTTCGACACCCGCTTCACCGAGTCGGTGAAGGCCAACCGGCAGATCTCACGGGCGATCGACTCGTTCGCCCAGGTCAACCGGATGACCAGTTGCATGACCCCGGGCGACGTCGGCTGATCGATCTCCGCCGATCGCTGCCGCCGACCACGCACGCTCCGTCCGGCTCAGTCCGCCGTGATCTCGGACAGGGCCGCTGCCCCCTGTGCGGCGAGTCGCAGGACACCGGTCTCGTCGGCGAGTGCTCGCAGTTCGTCGAGGTCGACCCACCGCAGCGCCTCGGACTCGTGATTCCCCTCGGGCACCGAGCCGTTCGGAGCGAGGACCACGAAACGCAGATCGAGGTGCAGGTGGTTGCCGAGTGCGTCGCCGTGGTCGACCTCGTGGATGTCGAGATCGACGGCCGGAACAACGACCCGGAGCCCGGTGATACCCGTCTCCTCGGTGGCCTCTCGGAGCGCCACTCCGGCGAGCTCGTGGTCGCCGTCGGCATGGCCACCCGGCTGCAGCCACCGTTGCAGTTTGCGGTGGAACAGCACCAGCATGCGACCGGTGCCCTCCTCGACGACGAGCGCCGAGCCGGTGAGGTGCCCGGGCGCGCACGTCCGGTCGGCGAGGGCGGCGCCGTGGGTGTCGAGGAGTTCGAGCACCTGCTGACGCGCCGGTTCGCACGACGGATCCAATCGAGCGTCACCAATCCGCACTCGCGCACGTTCCGGATCACCGCTCGGGGCGCGCTCCGGGTCGTCGACGGCGAGGGTCCGCCACTCCGATGCGGTCATGTTG
The DNA here is from genome assembly GCA_903953195.1 of uncultured Actinomycetes bacterium. Lineage (GTDB taxonomy): Bacteria > Actinomycetota > Acidimicrobiia > Acidimicrobiales > Microtrichaceae > SXMI01. Next base: position 6,820 of record CAJBIS010000457.1, on the reverse strand, counting down.
ATCTCACGGTGCGTTCACAACGCGGATCGGACGGGTACGGGCTGCATCAGCCGGCGGTCGACTCGGGTTCGGCCGTCGACCAGCGCACCGCCTCGGCCTCGAGCCGTTCGGCGAGGCGACCCTGCTGAACCGCGACCGGCGCCGGGCCGGCACCGCCGGGCGACGTCCGCTGACGCACCGACGCACCGGGAGCGAGCAGCGCCACGCCCCGCTCCCCCAGTGTCGGTTCGGAACGCACCAGATCGACCAGCGGCACACCATCATCGATGGAGCGTCGAACGAGCGCGCCCACGACGGCGTGGGCCTCTCGGAACGGCAGGCCGTCGGCGACCAGCAGCTCGGCCAGATCCGTGGCCGCGGCGTACGGCGAGTCGGCGGCCGCGGCCATGCGTGCCACATCGAACGTGATCGTCCGGTAGAGACCGGCCAGAGCGCCGAGGCCCAGTCGCACCGTGTCGAGACCATCGAAGACGGGCTCCTTGTCCTCCTGCAGATCACGGTTGTACGCGAGCGGGAGGCCCTTCAGCGTGGCGAGCAGGCCGGTGAGGTCACCGATCAGTCGACCGGCCTTGCCGCGTGCGAGTTCGGCGATGTCGGGGTTCTTCTTCTGCGGCAGCATCGACGAACCCGTGGCGTACGCGTCGTCGAGTCGGGCGAAGCCGAACTCGTCGGTGGTCCACAGCACGATCTCCTCACCGAGCCGCGACAGGTGCACCGCGAGGAGGGTGCACACGAAGAGGCTCTCGGCCGCGAAGTCGCGGTCCGAGGTGGCGTCGAGGGAGTTCTCGAACCGCGCCGCGAATCCGGCATCAGCAGCGGTGGTGTCCGGGTCGAGGCCGAGCGACGACCCGGCGAGCGCGCCCGCGCCGAGCGGCGACACGTCGGCACGCCGCCGGCAGTCGGCGAGGCGGTCGAGGTCGCGCAACAACGCCCAGGCGTGCGCCATGAGGTGGTGCGCGAGCAGCACCGGCTGCGCCTGCTGCAGATGCGTGTAGCCGGGCAGGTACGCGGCATCGTCGCCGGTCCCGGCCTCGGCGGCGCGTGTCGCCAGCACGCTCGCCAGCTCCAGCACCCGCGTGCCGATCACGCCGAGCTCGCGCACGACGTAGCGCCGGAAGGCGGTCGCGACCTGATCGTTGCGGGACCGTCCGGTGTGCAGCTTGCCGCCGGCGGGTCCGACGAGTTCGGTGACCCGCCGCTCGATGGCGGTGTGCACGTCCTCGTCGTCGGGCGCGAACACGAGCTCACCGGCACGGAACTCCATCTCGACGGCGTCGAGTCCGCCCAGGATGGCGCCGAGTTCGTCCTCGCTCAGCAGTCCGGCGCGGTGCAGCCCGCGCACGTGCGCCTTGGAGCACGCGACGTCGTCGATCAGCAGCCGCTGGTCGTAGTGGACGCTGGAGGTGAACTCCACGAGCTCCTGCGCCGGCGCGACCTGAAAGCGCCCGTGCCAGAGCTGACCCCGGGAGTCGTCGGCGCTCACTGGGACCCCGGCCCCTGGACCGCCGACCACGTCTGTACGCCCAGACCCCAGAGGCGCACGAAGCCCTCGGAGTCGGCGTGACGGAACCGGTCGGCGGCGTCGTAGGTGGCGAGGCCGTAGTCGTAGAGGGACCGTTCGGCCCGACGTCCGACGACCCAGCACCGGCCCGGCTCGAGCTTGAGGCGCACCTCGCCGGTGACGAAACGCTGCGAGTTGTCGACGAACGCGTCGAGGGCCTCCTTGAGCGGCGAGAACCAGAGTCCGTCGTAGACGAGTTCGGCGTACCGGTGCTCGAGGCCGATCTTCGCCCGCTGCAGGTCGCGCTCCAGCGTGATGGCCTCGAGGTCGGCGTGGGCCGCCATGATGGCGAGCGCGCCCGGCGCCTCGTAGGTCTCACGACTCTTGATGCCGACGCGCCGGTTCTCGACCATGTCGAGGCGACCCCAGCCGTAGGAGCCGACGAGGTGGTTCAGCTCGGTGATCAGCTCGAACAGCGGCAGCGCCTTCCCGTCGAGCGTGCGGGGCACGCCCTGTTCGAAGCCGATGGTGAACTCGGTGGGTTCGGTCGCCGTCGGAATGGTCATCTTCCAGACGCCCGCGGGCGGTTCGGCCCACGGGTCCTCCATCTCGCCGCACTCGATGGCACGGCCCCAGAGGTTGTCGTCGATCGAGTACAGCTTCTCCTTGGTGGCACCGACGGGGATGGCGTGGCGGCCGGCGTACTCGATCGAGTCCTCACGGGTGAAGCCCCAGTTGCGCACCGGGGCGAGCTGCTCGAGGTCGGGCGCGAGCGCCATGTACGACACCTCGAAGCGCACCTGGTCGTTGCCCTTGCCGGTACAACCGTGCGCCACACCGTCGGCGCCGTACTTGCGGGCGATCTCCACCTGCTTCTTGGCGATGAGCGGCCGGCTGAGCGCCGAGACCAGCGGGTACTGGTTCTCGTAGAGGGCGTTGGCCTTGATGACCGGCGCCAGGTAGTCGTCGGCGAACTCGGCGCGCAGGTCGAGTTCCTCATACGCGATCGCGCCGGCGCCGAGTGCCTTCTCACGATTGCCGTCGAGCGTGCCCTCCTGCCCGACGTTCGCGGACAGGCACACCACCTCGCAGCCGAGGTGCTCGATCATCCAGCGCACTGCCACCGAGGTGTCCAGTCCGCCGCTGTAGGCCAGTACGACCCGATTCGCCATCGTCGCTCGCTTTCGTGTGCTCGTGCTGTCGTTCGGAGATGCTGTCGTTCGGAAATGCTGTCGTTCGGAGGTTCAGGGATGCGGTCGGTCAGTCGAGTCCGGCGAGTTCACGCAACGCCGCCGACACTGCACTGCCCTTCCGCTCGCGTGCGATGACCAGCAGCGTGTCGTCGCCGGCCACGGTGCCCACCACGTCGTCCATGCCGTTGCGGTCGAGCGCGGAGCCGACCACGTGCGCGGACCCCGGCGGCGTGCGCAGCACCACCAGATCGCCGGAGCGGTCGACCTCGACCACCCAGTCGCCGACCACGCGACGCAGGTGCTCCTCGGGCGCGACCTGATCGCGCGGCAGTTCGGGCACGGCGTAGACGGCGTCGCCGCCGCTCATGCGCACCTTGATGGCGCCGAGCTCCTCGAGGTCGCGCGACACCGTCGCCTGGTTGACGGTGACGCCGGCCTCGGCGAGCAGTTCGACGAGCTGCGACTGGTTCGAGACCCGGTGCTCCTCGAGCAGCTTGTTGATGCGGTGCTGCCGTTGCGACTTCGTCGTCACCACGCCTCCCCGGAACGGTCGCCGACCAGGAACGTGAACAGCCCCCGGGCGGTGTGCAGTCGGTTGTGCGCCTGTGCCCAGATGCGGCTCGCCGGACCGTCGAGCACCTCGTCGGTCGCCTCGTCGCCGCGGTGCGCGGGCAGGCAGTGCAGGAAGATCACCTCGGGATCGGACCCGGTGAGCAGCGCGTCGTCGACCCGCCAGTCGGCGAACGCGGCGCGACGTGCCGCCATCTCGTCCTCCTGGCCCATCGAGTACCAGGCGTCGGTGTAGACGACCTGGGCACCGGCGACGGCGTCGGCCGGGTCGTCGAACACCTCGGGTGCGGGGCCGGACTCGGCGATGCGGGCCAGGTCGGCGTCGCTGAACTCGTAGCCCGGGGGCGACGACACGCAACACGTCGCGCCCGCCAGATTGCAGCCGATCGCCAGCGATCGGGCCACGTTGTTGGCGTCGCCGATGTAGGCGATCCGCAACCCGTCGAGGCGTCCGAACTCGTGGCGGACCGTGAGCAGGTCGGCGAGCGTCTGGATGGGGTGCGCGTCGTCCGACAACAGGTTGACGACGGGGACGCTCGCTGCGCCCGCGAGCCGTTCGAGCTTGTCGTGCTCGAACACCCGGGCGCCGATGAGCCGACCCATGCCCGAGAACAACCGGGCGAGGTCCTGTGCGGACTCGCGGGTGTCGATGCCGACCTCCTCGTTGCGCAGCGACACCGGGTGGCCGCCCAACTGGAAGGTGGCGAGCTCGACCGAGGCCCGGGTGCGCGCCGAGGGCTTCTCGAACAGGAACACCGCGCCGCTGCCGGCGAGCAGCGTGGATGCCGGCGGGGCGTCGGCCAGGTCGAGGACGCGTGTCAGCTCACCCGAACTCAGGTCGTCGACCTCGAGAAAGTGCCGGACGGTGCTCACGAAGCTCCTCCTGATGTTGCGGCGACCTGTGCCAGGGCGGCGTCGATGGCACGGACGCCCTCGTCGATCTCGTCGTCCGTGATCAACAGGCTCGGCGCGAGTCGCAGCGCCGTCGGCGTGACGGCGTTGACGACCACACCGGACTCCAGCAGCAGTGCGGCGACGTCGGGCGCGGGCACGTCGAGCTCGACGGCGAGCAACAGGCCGCGACCCCGGACGCCCACGACGTGGTCGAGGGCGCCGAGCGCGTCGGTGAACCGGGCGCCCGCAGCGGTCGCCCGGGCGGGCACGCCCTCGCGCTCCATGATCTCGAGCACCTTCCGGGCCGCTGCGGTGGCGAGCGGTTGTCCGCCGAAGGTGGTGGCGTGGTCGCCGGGCCGGAATGCGCTCGCCACGTCGGCACGGGCCCAGCAGGCGCCGATCGGCACACCGTTGCCGAGCGCCTTGGCCATGGTGACGACATCGGGCTGCACGCCGGCGTGCTGGTGGGCGAACCACGAGCCGCACCGGCCGAGGCCGGTCTGCACCTCGTCGACGATCATCAGCACGCCCCGCTCGGTGCACAGTTCCCGCACGTCCCGCAGGTACTCGTCGGTGGCGGGCACGACGCCGCCCTCACCCTGCACGGCCTCGAGCAGCACCGCCGCGACGGACGGTGTGATGGCCGAGCGCAGCGCGTCGAGGTCGCCGAACTCCACGTGGTGGAAGCCCTCGGGCAGCGGCTGGAAGGCCTCGTGTTTGGCGGGCTGCCCGGTGGCGTGCAGCGTGGCGAGCGTCCGGCCGTGGAAGCTGCCGTAGGCCGAGACGACGGCGAAGCGCCCGGCAGGGCCGCCGCCGAACCGCCGGGCCAGCTTGATGGCGCACTCGTTGGCCTCGGCGCCCGAATTGGCGAAGAACACCTGGCCACCGCCGCCCAGGAGCCGGTCGAGCGTCATGGCCACGGGCGCGTTGTGCTCGGTGCCGAACAGGTTCGACACGTGCAGCAGCCGCTGCGACTGCTCACAGATCGCCTCGGCGACCTCGGGGTGTGCGTGACCGAGCGACGTCACGGCGAGCCCCGAGAGCAGGTCGAGGTACTGCCTGTCGTCGCGGTCGAACAGCCACGAACCCTCGCCCCGGACGAACATCACCGACGGCGGGCCGTAGGTCCCCATGATCGGACACCGGTCGAGCTCTGCCGGCGCACCCATGGCCGCGGCGTGCGTGGACGCGCTCACGACGACTCCTCCGACGCGGCCGCCGGACCCGACGTCACCATGGTGCCGACGCCGGCGTCGGTGAACAGTTCGAGCAACAGGACGTGCGGAATCCGGCCGTCGACCAGGTGGACCGACCCGACACCGGAGCGCACCGCCTCGGCACAGCCCTGCATCTTCGGGACCATGCCGCCGCCGATGGTGCCGTCAGCAATGCGGTCATCGACCTGATCGGCAGTGATGGTGGCGATCAGCGAGTCGTCGTCGGCGACGTCCGCGAGCAGACCCGGCACATCGGTGAGGAAGATCAGCTTCTCGGCGTCGAGTTCGGCGGCCACCGCCGTGGCGGCGTCGTCGGCGTTCACGTTGTAGGTCTGGCCGTCGGCGACGACGCCGATGGTGGCGATGACCGGGATCAGGTCCATGGCGAGCGTGCGTTCGATCAGCGCCGGGTTCACCTGCGTGATCGATCCGACGAACCCGAGCTCCGGTTCGCGGGCCGCGGCGACGAGCAGCTGCGCGTCGGTGCCGGCCAGGCCGAGGGCCACCGGCCCGAAGGCGTTGAGCGCGGTGACGATGTCGGCGTTCACCTTGCCCATCAGCACCATCTGCGCCACCTCGAGCGTCTCCGCGTCGGTGACCCGCCGGCCGTCGACGAACGACGACTCCTTGCCCAGCTTGGCGAGCCACTCCCCGATCTGCGGGCCGCCGCCGTGGACGACGACGGGCTTCATCCCGACGCGGTGCATCAGCACGATGTCCTGCGCGAACTCGGCGAACAGATCGGGGCGGGTCATGGCGTTGCCGCCGAACTTCACGACGACGACCGAACCCCGGAACCGTTCGATGTACGGGAGTGCCTGCAACAGCACGTCGACCGCAACCTGCGGACCGTGCTGAGACGGTGCGTTCGCCTCGTTCACGGGGTCACCCCCGCCACGCTCAGACCGGCGGTCTCGGGCAGTCCCAGCGCCAGGTTCAGACACTGCAGTGCCTGCCCCGACGCGCCCTTGCCCAGATTGTCGATCGCGCCGATGGCGAGCACCGTGTTCGTCCGGGCGTCGTAGCGGGCGGTGACGTGCGCGGCGTTCGAGCCGAGCGTGGCCTTGGTGGACGGCAGACGTTCGGACGCGACGACGAAGGGCTCATCGGCGTACCGCTCCTGCAACGCGGCGAGCACCGTCTCGGTCGACATCGCACTCCGTGCGGGCCGGGCGTAACAGGTGGCGAGGATCCCCCGGCTCATGGGCACCAGATGCGGGGTGAACAGCACCGACGCGCCCAGGTTCACCTCCATCTCGACGGTGTGCCGATGGTCGAGCACGCCGTACGCGCTCACATCGGAGTCGACGGAGCAGAACGTGGTGTTCGGCTTCGGCGGCCGGCCGGCACCCGAGACTCCCGACACGGCATCGACGATCACGCCGGTGGTCTCGATCACTCCGGCGTCGACGAGCGGCCGCAGCGCCAGCGTCGCCGCCGTCGGG
>CAJBIS010000456.1 GCA_903953195.1 uncultured Actinomycetes bacterium | reverse complement strand
GCCGATCTTCGGCGGGCAGCCGATCGTTCACCAGCTCAAGGTGCTCAAGCGGGGCGTCCATGTGGTGGTGGCCACGCCCGGTCGCGCCATCGACCACATCAACCGCGGCACGCTGCCCCTCGACGCCGTCGGGCTCGTGGTGCTCGACGAGGCCGACGAGATGCTCGACATGGGGTTCGCCGACGACATCGAGGCGATCCTTGACGCGTGCCCGAGCGACCGCCAGACGGTGCTGTTCTCGGCGACGATGCCGCCGCGCATCGCGCAGATCGCGAAGCGGCACCTGAACGACCCGGTCCGCATCCAGATCGACCGCGAGACAGTCGCGGCGGGCGCGTCGCCACGAGTCCGTCAGTCGGCGTACCTGGTGGCGCGGGCCCACAAGGCGGCGGCACTCGGCCGCATCCTCGACGTCGAGTCGCCGACGGCGGCGATCGTCTTCTGCCGAACCCGCGGTGAGGTCGACGAGCTCACCGAGACGTTGAACGGTCGCGGGTACCGGGCCGAGGCGCTGCACGGCGGCATGAACCAGGAGCAGCGTGACCGGGTGATGGGTCGACTGCGGTCGGGGACGGCCGAGCTGCTCGTCGCCACCGACGTGGCCGCCCGTGGACTCGACGTCGAACAGCTCACGCACGTCGTCAACTACGACGTGCCGAGCGCCCCCGAGTCGTACGTGCACCGCATCGGTCGTGTCGGTCGTGCCGGTCGCGAGGGCGTGGCCATCACGCTCGCCGAGCCCCGTCAGCGGCGGCTGCTCGACAACATCGAACGGCTCACCAAGCAGACGATCCGGATCGAGAAGATCCCGACGGTCGCAGATCTTCGCGCCCGGCAGATGGAGCTCACGCTCGATCAGGTGCGTGAGGCGCTCGAGTCCGATGAGCTCGATCGGTACCGGGCGGTCGTCGACGCGCTCTCCGACGAGTTCGAACTGGCCGACGTGGCGCTCGCCGCGGTGAAACTGGTGCACGAGGCGAGCGGCGCGACCGACGACGCCGAGGAGATCCCCGACATCGAGTCGCGACCGCCACGCGATCGCTCCCGATCCGGTGGCCGCGATGGCGGGCGGGATGGCGGACGCGACGGTGGCCGCGGCAGTGGCCGGGACCGCGACGGGGGCCGGCGTCCCCGCGGCGACGACCGTGGCCAGTCGGATCGTCCGCGCGGCCCGAAGGGCGACGTCGCCCGGGTCTACGTCGGTGCCGGTCGCAGCGCCGGGGTGCGTCCTCAGGATCTGGTCGGCGCGATCGCGGGGGAGACCCGGCTGCGGGGCAACGACATCGGCGCGATCCGGATCTTCGACAAGTTCTCGCTCGTCGAGGTGCCGAGCGATTCGGTGGACCACGTGATCGACGCCATGTCGGCAGCAACCATCCGGGGCAAGCGGGCGGCGGTGCGCCGCGACCGCGGCGACCACGACTGAGCCGGGCGAGCGGCCGGGCCGGTTACGGCAGGCCGCGGAGGTGGTGGATGGCGGGACGGACCCCGCTGCACACCGACGAGAAGTACGACGGCTCGTCCCGGGTGTCGACCCGCACCCGTGACACCAGCATCGTGCCGTCGGTCGGCATGGCGGTCAGCTTGTGGTCGAAGGCGAAGCCGACCGTGTACCCGGCCCGCCGCGCCAGGTCGACGACTCGGTCGTCGACGTTGCCGTTCGGGTAGGCCACCGAGCGGACCGGTTCGTCGAGGATCTCCTCGAGCGTCCGGCGGGAGCGGGTGAGCTCGTCGAGGATGTCGTCCGAGGTGCACTGGTCGAGGCAGGGGTGCGTCGCCGAGTGGCTGGCGATGGCCACGCCACCATGGTGCAGTTCCCGAACCTCATCGGCGGTGAGGTGCGCGTACGGCTCGGCCGGTCGGCTCGCCGAGTTGCGCAGCTCGCTGATGGCCCGCCGCCGTTCGTGGTCGGGCACCCGCTTGAGCTCGCGGACGAGTTGCACCCCCGAGGCGTCGACGACCGAGGTGCGTCCACCGGCGTCGGAGAGCTGTTCGACCTCGTCCCACCAGAACGGCTCGGATCCGCCGATCAGGTCGGTGATCACGAAGAGCGCGGCCGGGACACCGAGTCGCTGGAGCACCGGCAGGCCGCGCTCGTAGACGCTGCGCCGGCCGTCGTCGAAGGTGATG
>CAJBIS010000455.1 GCA_903953195.1 uncultured Actinomycetes bacterium | reverse complement strand
GTCGACCATCTGCGCCGCGGTGTCGGTCATGCCGAGCCGTTTCGCGCCGCGGCCGGCGACGATGAACGGCGCCCGGCACTGCACACTCGCGAGCGATCCATGTTCGCCGATGTGGCCGCCGAGTTCAGCCCAGTGGTGGGCCGAGGTGTGGATGACGCACAGGTCGGGCGCGGCCGGATGGTCGAACAGTTGAGCCACTTGCTCGAACGCGAACGGGTATGCGTTGCGGGTGCGGTCCGGGTGGAGGTTCGCCAGTTCCTCGCTCAGCGGTGCGAACCGGTCGAGCGCCTGGTCGGCGAGCGGGTCGCGCCCCATCACCTCGGTGACGGTGAACTCCCAGTCCGAACCGTCACCATCGGTCACGGATCGCGAGAACCGCACGGAGCCGTCGACCGCGTGCGCCTCGTAGGCGTCGTCGCGGGCGACGAGCACCATCTCGACGATCGGCTCGAGCGCCGAGTCGGTGAGCACGCCCAGCGCGCGTTCGATGTCAGCGGCGTGCTGCTCGGGGTCCACGGAATCACCGGTGTGGGTCTCGGCCATGCGCAGAGCGTAGGCATCGGTCGTCTGCGGTGCCCGAGTGGGCCTCCGCTAACCTGTCGCACTCGACCTGACACCCCGTCAGATCCACCTGACCTGCGTCAGCAGCCCACGGAGGAGCGACACATGGCCGCACGCCGCCGACCGATCGTCGAGGGATGGTTCACCATGCCCGACGGGGACGAGTCGCCCGCGCTGATCGGGACCCGCTGCAGTGACAGCGGCACCTACTTCTTCCCGCCGGAACGGGTCATGTCCCGTGCGCCCGGCCACTCGGACAGCACCCTCACCGAGGTCGAGCTGTCGAACCGTGGCCGCCTGTGGTCCTACACCGACGCCAACTACCAGCCGCCGGAACCGTACGTGCCCGTCACCGATCCGCACGTTCCGTTCTGCATCGCGGCCGTCGAGCTCGAGACGGAACAGATGGTGGTGATGGGCCAGGTCGTCGACGGCGTCACGGTCGACGACCTCGAGGTCGGCATGGAGATGGAGTTGGTGCTCGACGTGTTGAACTCGACCACCGACGACGACGGCGAGCCCGTCGACCTGATGGTCTGGAAGTGGAAGCCCGTGGTCGCCGGAGGTGCGTCGTGAGTGTCGAACAGGTGGCCGTCCTCGGTGTCGGCATGCATCCGTGGGGCAAGTGGGGTCGCAACTTCGTCGAGTACGGCGTGGCCGCGGCCCGCGACGCACTCAGCGACGCCGGGGTCGACTGGCGTGACGTCGGCTTCGTGGCCGGTGCCGACACCATGCGCAACGGGTACCCCGGCTACGTGGCCGGTGCGACGTTCGCCCAGGCGCTCGGCTGGACCGGCATCCCCGTCACCAGCGCGTACGGCGCGTGCGCGTCCGGCGCCATGGCGCTCGAGGCCGCCCGTCAGCGGATCCTGTCCGGCATGTGCGACGTGGCACTCGTCGTGGGCGCTGACACGACCCCGAAGGGGTTCCTGAAGCCCAACGCCGGCGAGCGTAACGACGACCCGGACTGGCTGCGGTTCCGGGTGCTCGGCGCCACCAACCCGACGTACTTCGCGCTGTACGCCCGTCGCCGCGTCGACCTGTACGGCGCCACGTCCGAGGACTTCGCCCGCGTGAAGGTGAAGAACGCCCGGCACGGACTCCACAATCCGTACGCCCGGTTCGTGAAGGAGGTCGGCATCGATGACGTGCTGGCCTCGCCCATGGTGGCGAGCCCGCTCCGTCTGCTCGACATCTGCGCCACGTCCGACGGCGGCGCCGCCGTGGTGTTGTCGTCGATGGACTACGCCCGCAAGCACCTCAGTGGCGACGACTCGCTCGTGCGCGTCGCGGCCATCAGCACGGTGACGCCGACATTCCCGAACTCGGTGATCGAGATGCCGAACTTCGCGACCGACTCCGCCGCCGGCCTCCCCGTCCCCGACCGCACGTTCAAGAACGCGATCGGCGACGCGGCGTACGCGCAGGCGGGCATCGGCCCCGAGGACGTCCAGGTGGCCGAGGTGTACGACCTGTCGACCGCGCTCGAACTCGACTGGTACGAGGACCTCGGGTTCTGCGCCCCCGGCGAGGCCGAGGGTCTCCTGCGCGACGGCGTCACCGAGATCGGCGGCCGACTGCCGGTGAACCCGTCCGGCGGACTGGCCTGCTTCGGTGAGGCCGTCCCCGCCCAGGCGCTCGCCCAGGTGTGCGAGATCACCTGGCAGCTGCGTGGCACCGCCGAGGGCCGTCAGGCCGGCTCGCCGACGGTGGGCATCACCGCCAACCAGGGCCTGTTCGGCCACGGTTCGAGCGTCATCCTCACCCGCTGAGCGCGGCCGCCCGGAAAAAACTTCTCAAGCACCCCGACGGAGTGACCGTAGACACACCCGGGAACACCACGGACCGCACCACCAGTGGTCCTGCACGTCGCATGAGTTGGGGCAACCTCACTGCGGCGTGCGGGACCCGGTCCGCCACCGGGACCACAGCAGCACCGGCACCGCGGCGATCGCCGCCGCGAGCAGCCAGATCCCGACGGGGAGTCCGAACCATCCGGCGACGAGCCCGATGAGCCCCGGTCCGACGACGAGCCCGACGTAGCCCACCGCGCTCAACGCCCCGACCAGTGCGCCGGGTCGCTCCCGACCACGGCCGACGTCCGACATGAGCAGCGGCCAGCACACCGAGACGCCCGCGGCCGCGCACACCAGTCCGGTAGCAGCGACCGCAGTCACCGGCACTGCGGCGAGCAGCACGAGGCCGACGCCGGCGATCACCGCACCGGCCACCACCGCACGACGGGCTCCCCGCTCGGTCTGGACGCCCGACGCGCTCAGACGGGTGCAGAACGCGATCGCATAGCCGAGGACCGCGCTGCCGGCGCCGACCAGCACGCCGGCACCGGCCTGCTCACGCAGCTGCAACACCCCCCAGGTGGTGATGCCGCCCTCGACCATCGCGCCCAGACCGAAGGCCAGAGCCACGGGAATCAAGCCCTCGCGATGCAGGATGCGCACACCCTCGGACACGGGGACGTGCTCGCCGGCCCGCCCCGCCGGGAGCGGTGTCCGGCGCACCCACCATGCCAACGCCACGCCGAGCACGCCGAGCACGGCCCAGGCCAGCCGCCACGACCACGCGCCGATCGCCACCAGCATCACGCCCGCGACCGCCGCGCCGACGGCACCGCCGCCGTTGAAGAGCGCGTGGATCCGCACGAGCCGTCCGGGGCGGTCGGCCAGTTCCGCCGTGGCGGCGACGTTGGCGACGACGTCGACCGGCCCGAACACCGCGTACACGAGGACGATCGCGAGCGCGAGGCCCCACGGTGCCGGTGCGAACGCGCCGAGGAACGCCGCCGGCGACCAGACCAGCAGCGTGACCATCAGCGCCCGTGACGTGCCCACACGCTCGGCGAGGGCACCGCCCCAGGAGTTGAACAGCGCCGCCAGACCGAGTGCGATGCTCAGCGCGAGCCCGAGCCGGCCCGGGCCACCGTCCAGCGCCCGCTCGACCTCGGGGATCGACACGGACCACGCCCCCACGAACAGTCCGATCAGCACGAACGTCGCGGCGACCGGACGGAGCGTGGTCGGCTGCGAGACGTCCGTCCGCCCGGCCATCGGCCCACTCTGCAACAGCGGGCCGGCCAATCCCAAAGCCGACGGTGGGACACCGGTCACGGGGGCCGGGTCAGTAGTGTCTCGTCACGGTGTCGACTCCCGCGTCCCCTGCTGAACCCGACGTGCTCGACGCCCCCACCCGGGGCGTCGACGTGCTCGTCGAGGTGACCGACACGGTGAGCGTGCCGTACACGACCGGATTGCAGCGCGTCACCCGGGAGCTGCTCACCCGACTGCCCCGGTCCGGTTCCCCGTCCTTCCGGCCGGTGCGGTGGTCGCCGGCCTGCGTCGGCTACCGCGACCTCACTGCCGACGAGGCCCGCGTGCTCGCCGACCCACCCGAGCGGTTGCCGCGCACGACCCGGCTCGCGGCGGCACTTCCGGCGCCGGCGGCCACGGCCGTGCGCCGGGTCCTGGCCACACGGGCCGCCCGCCGGGCCCGTTCCACGATGCGCCAGTGGAGCACTGCCCGCAGCGAGCGGGACCGGACGCACCTGTGCGTCGAGTCCGTGGATGCGCGCGCCGACGACCAGAGCCGGGTCCTGCTCGACCTCGAGGCCGCGTGGAACGACCCGCAACCCCGGACCACACTGCTCGCCGAACAGGCGGCCCAGGGGGTGCGCAGCGGAGCGCTCATCGCCGATGTGCTGCCGTTCCTGCACCCGGAGTGGTTCGACGACCAGCTCGTCCGAGACTTCACCACGTTCCTCGACGGCCACCTGCGCCACAGTGACCTGTTCCTGTGCATCTCGGAGCGCACGCGCGTCGACCTCCTGCACGTGGCCGAGCAGCGCGGGGTGACGCGGGCACTGCACACCGAGGTGATCCCGCTCGGTGCAGACCTCACCGATGCCGACGCCGTGGCCGACCCACGCACCATCGAGCGGTTCGCGTCGCTGCCCGAGCGCTACCTGCTGCTCGTCGGGACGCTCGAGCCACGCAAGAACCAGCAGCTCGCGCTCGACGTGCTCGACGGCATCCGCGACACGCACCCCGACGTCGCGCTGGTGCTCGTCGGCAAGCGCGGGTGGAAGGTCGACGACCTGATCCGACGCATCGAGCACCATCCCGGGCGCGGCCGGCGCCTCTTCTGGTTCGAGGAGGTCGACGACCGGGCGCTGCAGTCGCTGTACCGGGGCGCCACCATCTGTCTCACTCCCGCGGTCTACGAGGGGCTCGGTGTGACGGTGATGGAGGCGCTCCATCTGGGCACCCCGGTGATCGCATCGACCGGCGGCGCGCTGCCCGAGGCGGGTGGTTCGGCCGCCGAGTACGCCGATCCCGACGACACGACCGGCTGGATCCAGTTGGTGTGCGCCCACCTGGACGACCCCGCGCACCACGCGCAGGCCCGACGGCGCGCCGCCGCATGGCGGCCACCGACCTGGGACGACGCCGCGGATGCGGTCGTGACCGCCGTGCGAGAGGTGTTCGGCGCATGAGTGTCGCCGACCAGCCGACCACCGATGCCGGCGCGACGTCCGGGGCGTCCGATGCGGCGCCGGCGCCGTGGTGGGTGCGCGCAGGTCTCGCCGCGGTCGTGCTCATCGGCGTCATCGTCCGGTTCCTGCCGCGCGGTGAGCTGTGGCTCGATGAGGCACTGAGCGCCAACATCTCCGAGCTCGGCCCGTCCGGAATCGGCGACGCGCTCCGGCGAGACGGCCACCCACCGCTCTACTACTGGCTGCTGGATGCGTGGTCGTCGCTCGTCGGCACGTCGCCGTGGGCGCTCCGGTCACTGTCGGGGCTGATCGGCGTCCTCACACTCCCGTTGATGTGGCTCGCCGGGAAACGTGTCATCGAACGGCAGGCCGCATCGTCGGGCCTGGACGACGCCGCACTGCGACGGCGCGCCACGAACACCGCGGCCGCGGCGCTCACGATCACCGCGCTCCTGCCCTTCGCCGTCCGCTACTCGAGCGAGACCCGCATGTACGCGCTCATCAGCCTGCTGGTCGTCGCCGGGTACCTGGTCGTCAGTCACCACCTGGAGCGGGCCCGCTGGAGCACCGGGATCGCGGCCGCCGTCATCGCGGCCGCGCTGCTGTGGACCCACTACTGGTCCATCTGGTTGCTCGGCGCCGTCGGTCTGCTGCTCGTGGTGACCGTCGTCCACGCTCATCGCGGCGGCGACCGCGCTCGACGCAACGCCGCGCTCGGCCTGATCGCGGCGCTCGTGGTCGCCGGCCTCGTCTTCCTGCCGTGGTTGCCGACGATGCTCTACCAGGGCGCCAACACCGGAACACCGTGGGGCACACCGGTGCGACCGGCGACGTTCGTCGTCCTCGGCCTGATCTACCTGGCCGGGGGTTCGGTCGCCGAGCCGCAACTGGTCGCGTACGTGTTCGCCGGGCTGGTCCTCCTCGGCATCGTCGGCACCAGCAACGCCCGCGGCCGGGTCGAGCTCGGACTGCGGGTCCGCCCGAACGCCCAGGTGGAGGCGGCCGTGGTCGCCGTCACGCTCGCGCTCGCGTGGATCGTCTCGTTCGCCACGCGTGCTGCGTTCGCCGCCCGCTACCTCGCCGTGGTGGTGCCCCTCGTGGTGCTGATCGCCGCGGTCGGACTCAGCGCCATCCGGTCGGACCTCTGGCGGCGAGCCGTGGCGGTGGTGCTCCTGGCCGGGTTCACGATCGGGATCGCCGCCGAGGTGACCCGCGACCGGACACAGGCCGGATCCATCGCCGACGCCGTGGTGGAGAGCGCGCGGGACGCCGCGGCACCACCGCTGCTGTTCGTGTGCCCCGACCAGGACGGGCCATCGATCGAGCGGGCGCTCCGGAACCGAGGTGCCGCCGGTGAGGTCGAGATCGTCACCTACCGCGAGCTCGGCGACCCCCGCTTCGTCGACTGGGTCGACTATGCCGCCCGCAACGCTGCGGCCGACCCGGAGCGAGTGACCGCGGCCGCCCTCGAACGGGCCGGCAACCGAACCGTCCTGTACGCGTACACCGGGAACTACAAGACCCTCGAGGGCCAGTGCGAGGCGGTGCTGCAGTCGCTCGCGACCGCCCGCGGCGCCCCCACGGTGCTCGTCCCGCCCGAGGAACGCAACGAGGACGAGCCGGCCATCGAGCTGCTGCGGTTCGACCCCCGGTGAGCACCGCCGCTCGTTGGCTCACGTCACCACTGGTGCTGTTCCTGGTGGTGTTCGGCGTGTACCAGCTGAACGTCGTCGACTCCACACGGAACGATCCGGCGCTCACCCCGTTCAGCGCCGCCAGCCTGGTCCACGACGGCGATCTGGACCTGAGCGAGTACCCCGCCGAGGTGTTCATCGAGCGACCGGTCGTCATCACCGGCTCCGAGCCGGGCGCCACGTTCACGAGCGCGGACGCCGTCGGTGTCGCCCTGGCACGCGGCGGGCCCGGCGCCACGATCACCGACTACTTCCCGGTCGTCCCGGCGCTGTTCGCCGTCCCGGCGGTGGTCGTGGCCGACTCGATCGCTGCCGTCACCGGTGGCGCGGACGCCGACACGCTGCTCGTCACCGGCCGGTTCACGCCGTACCACCTCGCCACCGCGGCGCTGATCATCGCCCTCGCCGTCCTGGTGGCACGGAGCATCGCGTGCCGGGTGCTGACCGGCAGCGAGTCACGCCGTCGTTGGCTCGCCACCGGCGCGGCACTCGTGTTCGCGTTCGGCACCACGGCCTGGTCGGTGGCGAGCCGCGCGCTGTGGCAGCACGCCCCGTCGCTGTTGATCCTGATGGCCGCACTCTGGATCGTCGTCGGACTCGACCGCCCGGACCCGGGCCCTGACCCTGCCGACGACGACGGGTCGGTCGAGCCACCGCGCTGGTGGGCTCCTGCGCTCGGCGCGCTCCTGACCGCCGCCGTCGCCACCCGCCCCACGAACGCGTGGTTCGCCATCGCGCTCCTGGTCTGGCTCGGCGTGCGACACCGCAAGCAGTTCGGTCGAGCGGTCGCCGGCGCCGCGACGGTGGTCGTGGCGTTCGGGCTGCTGCTCCTGCTCACCGGCATGCCGTTCCCACCCCCGTACTTCGCGGCGTCCCGGATCGCTGTGGGCTCACAGACTGTCGCCGCGCTCGGTGCCAACTGGATCTCACCGAACCGCGGGCTGCTGTGGAGCTCACCGATCGTGCTGCTCGCCGTTCCCGGCGCCGTCATCTGGTGGCGGACACCCCGGCGGCGACCGCTCGTCGTCGCCCTCGGCGCCACGATCGGCCTCGTCACGCTGTCGGTGTCGTCGTTCGGTCAGTGGTGGGCGGGGCACACCTTCGGGGCCCGGTTCATGACCGAGGCGCTGCCGGCGCTCTTCCTGCTGTCACTGCCCGCGGTGGACGCCACGTTCCGGGGCGGGCCCGCCGGGGACGGCGCGCCCGCATGGCTGCGGACCCGGGCCGCAGCCATCGTCGTGGTCACGCTCGCCGTCTGGTCCGTCGGCTTCCACGCGCTCGGGGCGACGACCCGTCAGACCGCCTGCTGGAACGATCTGCCCGTCGACGTCGACGAGCAGCCGGAGCGGGTCTGGTCGATCACCGACAGTCAGACGGGACGCAGCCTGGGTGCGCTCGTCACCCACGGTCCCCGACGCATGGTGGCCGGACCGTGCTGAACCGACGGAATCTGTCGGTCGCGCTCGTCGGATGGATCTGGGCGCGCGTGTGCGTGGCCGCCGGGTTCGTCATTGCGCACCGGATCACCCCGGACCCGACGCTCGCGGCCAAGGAGGACTTCCCGCTCCCCCGTGGCCTGCTGGCGTGGGACGGCTTCTTCTACGAGAAGCTCGCGAGCGGCTGGTACGGCGGCACGCCGAGCGACGGCGTCCGGTTCTTCCCGGGCTACCCGGCGCTGGGTCGGCTCCTGTCGCCGCTCGCGCTCGGACACGCAGGTGTGTCGCTCGTGGTGATCAACAACGTTGCCGCGCTCATCGGCGCCGTCGTCCTGGCCCAGCTGGCACGCGAGGTGCTGCGCGACGACGACACCGGCGACCGCACCGCCTGGATGGTCGCGATCATCCCGGCGGCGCTCGCGCTCGTCCTCGCGTACTCCGAGGGACTCGCTCTCTGCGCCACCGCCGCGACGCTGCTCGCGCTGCACCGCCGGTCCTTCGCCTGGGCCGGCGCGTTCGCCGCCGCGGCCTGTCTGGTCCGCCCGACCGGCCTGCTGCTGCTCGTCCCCATCGGCATCGAGGTGCTGCGCGCCCGGCCGAGGCCCGGTCCGGCGATCACGGCACTGCTGGCGCCGCTCGCCGGCTTCGCCGCGTCGTTGGCGGTGATCCGGCAGGCCACCGGCAGCTGGACCGCGGCACTCGACGCGCAACAACCCATCCGCGGCGACTTCCGCAACCCGGTCATCCGGGCGGCCGAGGCCGTCTGGGGTCTCCGCTTCAACACCGACACCGAGCTGGTGCCGTTCGTGGTCCTGTGGTTCGTGCTGCTCGGCGTCGCCGTCTGGAAGCGTCAGCCGCTGTCATGGATCGCGTTCAGCGCCGTGACGCTGCTGGTCGCATGCTCGTCGCAGACGATCGACTCGATCGGCCGCTACGGCCTGCTCGCCGTCCCGCTCGTGATCGCGCTCGCCCAGTGGGCGGACCGTCGGTGGCGCAGCGTGCTGGTCGCCTGCGTGTCGTCGGTCGGGCTGGTGGCGATGACCGCCCAGGTGCTGCAGGGCCGGATCGTCCCGTAGCGGTCGATCGGGTCAGAACCGACCGGCCGTGGTCGGTGCGGCGAGCGCTGACCGGAAGAACTCCTCGTCCTCGAACAGCCCGACGTCCTTCAGGAAGATCCGGCCGTAGCGCTCGAAGTACATGAGCTGTTTCGAGAGCAGGAAGATGCTGCGGTCGAAGTCGGAGTCGTACACGCCGTGCGCCTCGGCGGCCGCCCGGATCTGGCGCTGCTCCCGGAAGCGCCGGTACACCGCCGAGACGGTCAGCCGCTCCGCCTCGATCCCTCGGGCCTCGGCGACCTTCAACTGCGGCGCGTTCAACAGGTCGGCCAGGCTCACCTGACCGAACGGCTGGGTGAGGACCGGCTCGATCGCCATGCGCATGAACGCCTCGACCTCGGCGTGGCCCATACCCAGGTTCTGTTCGAGCACCGGGCCGTACATGCGCTGGGCGTGACTGGCGATGTCCGGCCACGCGGACTCGTCGCCGAGCGCGGCCTCGATCAGTCGCCGGAAGAACAGGTGCGTCTGCGGGTCGAGCCGGCCGACGATGCCCCAGTCGATCACACCGACGCGGCCGTCCGGCAGGAGCAACAGGTTGCCGGCGTGGACGTCGCCATGGAACGTGCCCCACCGAATGGCGGTGAGCAGGAACCCCTTGATGACCTCCTGCACGACCGGTGCCGGGTCGTAGCCGTAGTGGGCGACCGTCGTCAGGTCGTCGACCGGGACGCCGTCGAAGAACTCCATGGTCAGCACGCGCGGGCCGGACAGGTCCGCGAAGACCTCGGGCACGGTGATCCGATGGAGGTCGACCTGGTCGAGCAGCCACCGGTAGTGGGCCATCGCCCGGGCCTCGTTGCGCAGGTCGAGCTCCTCGCCGATCTGCACCCGGAACCCCTGGAACATCGCGAGCAGCTGACCGGCGGCGTACTCGCCGGTCTGCTTGGCAACCAGTTCGAGCAACGGCTGGAACAGGTCCAGATCGGTGGCGACGCGGTGCTCGATACCCGGTCGGAGCACCTTCACGGCCACTCGTCGTCCATCGCGGGTCGTGGCCTTGTGGACGACCGAGATGGACGCCCGGCCGATCGGCGACTCGGAGAAGCTCCAGAAGGCCTCGTCGAGCGGCATGCCGAGGTCGCGTTCGACGATGCGACGCACCTCGTCGAACGGCACGGACGTGCCCGTGTCGAGACACGAGCGGAACTCATCCGCGACGGCATCACCGAACACGCCCGGCGCCGAACCGATCAGCTGCCCGAACTTCATGAACGTCGCGCCGAGGTCCTCGAACGTGCGGCGCAACGGACGGGCCCACGCGTCGGGCGCAATGCGTCTGGTCACGGCGGAACGGAGCGCCAGCGGCGCGAAGTGGCGACCGCCGACCAGTGCGATCTGCCGGGCGCGTCGGGCGACCTCGGCGCGGGGTGTGGTCGGGAGCTCGAGCGGGAACACCCGCGGCACCGTCTCCATGCGTGCGTCCAGGTCACGTTCGAGGTCGGCGCCGATCTCGTCACCCAGGTCCAGCTCGCTCATGGCGACCATGTTCGCCCACCGGTCACCCCGGCGCCACCGGTCCGGTCATCCGACGACGGCGGCGCCGGCCGCGGCGCTCAGTGCTGTCGCAGCCACTTCCGACCGGCTTCGAGACGCCGCTCGAGCTGATCCACCGTGGCCTGCGAGATCTGTCGGATGCCGCAGAGCCGATTGAGCTCGGCGTTCACCGCCGGATGCGACTGTCCCGTGGCCCGAACCAGTTCGCGCACCACATCGGCGTTGCGCTCACGGAGCCGGATCCGCCGCTGTCGCGGATCGAGCCCCGCCTCGGGGTCGTCACCGGTCTCGTCCTCGCCGTCCGACCAACTGCCGACGACGCCACCGCCCGGGAGCGGCGGCGGCTCGAGCACCAGCTCGACACCATCCGGTTCGCGCCCCTCCAGCGCATCGGGCGCGGCCGCGAACACCCCCATCGACGTCTCCTCGGTCGCCACGGCTCCGATCACGGCGAAGAGGCTCAACTGCGCGTCGTCGTCACCGTCGACGCCGTCGAGGCCCTCGGCCCGGGGTGCGGCCTGCCGAGCCGTCAGGCTGTGGCGACGCGACGCCGCCAGGTCCGACGCGTGGCGTCGCAGCCGCGGGTCGTCCGGCAGGAACACGAAGGCGCGCTGATCGCGCAGCCCACGGGTGTGGCGCACCACACGGCCGACGGCCTGACGGAAGAACAACTCGGTCGTCGTCGTCGTCGCGAACACGGCGATGCGGAGCCGGGGGATGTCGACCCCTTCGGACACCATCCGCACCGCGACGATCCACTCGTCGTCGGACTCGCCGAAGGCCCGGATCCTCTCCGAGGCATCGTCCTCGTCCGACGTGGCGACCACGGCGCGCACGCCACGGCGACGCAGTACCTCGGCGACGCCCTGCGCGTGCGCCTGGTCGGTGGCGATCACCAGTCCGCCCGCGGTCGCATCGACGGCGCGGAGCCGGGCCAGCCGCTCGTCGGCCTGACGCAGCACCGTCGGCAACCACTCACCCTCCAGGCTGAGCGCGGTGCGCAGCCGCTGGTTCGCCTGCTCGCGGGCCAGTTCGTCGTCGAACGTCGCCGTGACGATCTGACCGTCCGGCGCCACCCACTCCATGAAGCCGTTGATCCGCGGGAAGTACACGGGCCGGACGACCCCGCCATCCGCGAGCGCCTCGCCGTAGCCGTACTCGTAGTCGGCCAGCGCCTCGTCCAGGTGGTAGGTGACGAACGGGATCGCGCTCGAGTCCGACCGGAACGGCGTCCCCGACAGCGACAACCGTTGCGCCGCGCCGTCGAACGCCGTGAGGATCGACGACCCCCACGCCCGGTCGTCACCGGCGTGGTGGACCTCGTCCAGGATCACGAACGCGCCGGCGGACACCGAGGCCAGCTCGGCGGCCGACGTGGCCACCTGCTGGTACGTGGTGACGACGCCGTGGACGTCGCCGGGCAGGTCGCCGCCGCGAGGCGACCAGTCGGCGTCCAGATGGATCCGGAAGCGCGCCGCCGCGTCGGCCCACTGCTGCTTGAGATGCTGCGTCGGCGCGACGACCACCAGTCGGCGGCCCGGATGGTCGGAGAGATTCCTCGTCGCTGCTGCGAGGGCGAACGTGGTCTTCCCGGCACCGGGGGTGGCCACCGTGAGGAAGTCCGGACCGGATCGGGCGGCGAGGCGCTCGAGCGCCTCGGACTGCCACGCGCGGAGCCTGATGCGGGTCGGGCGAGCGACCGTCGTGCTCATGGTCCCACCGTCGCGTCGGCCGTCATCGGAGAGCGGGAGCAGGACCGGACGGCATGGCGGCCGGTACCTTAGGTCCATGGCCGACCTGGACCGCGTCATCGCCGACATGAACGACATCGAGTGGTGGGCGAACGGCGCCGAGGCCCGTGCCGACGCCTTCCGGACACTCCGTGAGGAGTCACCGGTCGGGTTCGGTCCCGAACCCGAGATCGAGGGGTTCCCGCCCGGGCCGGGCTTCTGGTCCGTCGTCCGCCACGAGGACCTCATGCACGTGTCGCGCCACCCGGAGCTGTTCTGTTCCGGTCAGGGCACCAACATCCCGGACCTGCCGGTCGAGATCGCCGAGTTCTTCGGATCGATGATCAACATGGACGCGCCGCGCCACACGCGGCTGCGCATGATCGTCAACCGGTCGTTCACGCCGCGGATGGTGAACCGCATCGATGCCGACGTCCAGCACAAGGCCCGGGCGATCGTCGCCGACATCGCCGAGCAGGGCTCGTGTGACGTCGTGACCGACCTGGCCGCTCGGCTGCCGCTCGAGATCATCTGCGAGATGATGGGCATTCCGCGCGACCTGTGGCAGCGCATCTTCGAACTCACCAACATGATCCTGGGTGACAGCGAGACGACCCCCGACATCGCCGCGCTGATGGGTGCCGCCATCGAGATGGCCCAGATCGCCCAGGCCGTCGGCGAGGACCGGTTGCGCAACCCGCAGGACGATCTGGTCTCGGCGCTGATGCACGCCGAGGTGGAGGGCGAGTCGCTCGAGCCGATGGAGATGGCCAGCTTCTTCATCCTGCTGGCCGCCGCCGGCAACGAGACGACGCGCAACGCCATCACCCACGGCATCCGGCTGCTCACGGAGCACCCGGACCAGCGGGCCGCCTGGCAGGCCGACGTCGACGGTGTGAGCGCGACCGCCGTCGAGGAGATCGTGCGCTGGGCCACACCCGTGATCCACTTCCGCCGCACCGCCACCGAGGACACGCGCATCGGCGAGGTCGACATCGCCGCCGGCGACAAGGTGGTCATGTGGTACGAGTCGGCCAACCGCGATGCCGCGGTGTTCGACGACCCGTTCACCTTCGACCTCACCCGCACACCCAACGACCACGTCGGCTTCGGCGCCGGCGGACCCCACTTCTGCCTCGGAGCCAACCTGGCCCGACGGGAGATCCGGGTGATGTTCGAGGAGCTGTTCACGTGGATCCCCGACATCCACGCCTCGGGGCCGCCCGCGTACCTGCGCTCGCCGTTCATCCACGGCATCAAGTCGATGCCCGCCGAGTTCACCCCCACCACCGTCCCCACAGGAGCGAACTGACGTGCCGACGCTGCCGGAACACTTCCCCCCGCACCCCGCGCGCGACGCCTCGTTGCAGTCGATGCTCGCCGTCGAGGCCGGCGACCGCGACGGCTGGCTCGCGCTCTTCGCCGACGGCGCCGTCGTCGAGGACCCCATCGGCGTCTCGCCCATGGACCCCGAG
Organism: uncultured Actinomycetes bacterium; assembly: GCA_903953195.1. Lineage (GTDB taxonomy): Bacteria > Actinomycetota > Acidimicrobiia > Acidimicrobiales > Microtrichaceae > SXMI01. Next base: position 2,797 of record CAJBIS010000455.1, on the reverse strand, counting down.
GGTCACGGACACCGTGGCCGTGACGCCATCGCCGCGTTCTACGACGCCGTCGTCGCGCCCAACGAGTCGGTCACCTTCGCCATCGAACGGTCCCACGCCGCCGGTGACGAGGTGGCGAACGTCGGCACCATCTCGACGACGCTGCCCGACGGCGGTGGCGTCGTCCACACCGATCTCGTCATCACCTACCGGGTCGACGCCGACGGCCGGGTGGCGGCGCTGCGGGCCTACTGGGCACTCGACGAGCTGCGATTCGGCTGACCTCCGGGCCGATCGGTACCGTCCTGTCCATGGAACCGTGCGGATCAGATCCCGAAGTCAAGGTCGGCTCGATGCTCTACACGCTGGTCGACCCGACGGTGGGCCACGAGGTGGCCTACAACCGCTGGTACGAGCGGGACCACTTCTACTCGGGCTGCATGATCGGCCCGTGGCTGTTCGCCGGTCGCCGCTGGGTCGCCACCCGTGAGCTGAAGGACCTGCGCTTCCCGGCCGACACGCCGAGCGACGCCGCGGTCGCCGAACCCGTCGACGCCGGGTCCTATCTGGCCACCTACTTCATCCATGCCGGGCACGAGGCCGAGCACTGGGCCTGGGCCAACCGTCAGGTCTTCGACCTGTACGAGCACGACCGCGGGTTCGACGAGCGGCACCACGCGCACACGTCGCTGTACTTCACGACGGGCGCGACGCCGCGGGACCCGGACGGGGTGCCGGCCCACATGGCGCTCGACCATCCGTACCGCGGGCTGGTGAGCGTGCACGTCGACCGGGCCGAGGACGTGTCGCACGGCGACCTCGTCGCGTGGTTCACCGAGACCGGTTCACCGGCGCTGTTCGCCGATGACGAGTCCGGGGTCTCGCCGGTGGACCAGGTGCAGCACTGGCGACCGATCATCCCGAAGGGCGACGAGGGCAAGGCCCCGATGAAGCTCGGCACCGGTCCCGGCACGCGGGCCCGCAGCATGCAGCTGCTGTTCCTCACCTCGGAACCCACCGCGGCGTGGGCACGGGTGCAGGACTACGCGAGCCGCATCGACGAGTCCGGCCTGGGCACCGTCCGCCTGGCGGCGCCGTTCATCCCCACCATCCCCGGAACCGACGAGTACACAGATCAGCTCTGGTGATCTGAACGGGCCAGATCAGGTCGTCCGGGCCGGCGCGTGTTCGGTCAGGAACGCGAGCGTGCGCGCCCATGCGAGTGCGGCCGCCTCGTCGTCGGCCTCCTGCGCCGGCGAGTCCTCGGCGAAGAAGTGCGCCGTGCCCTCGTAGCGGTGGAACTCGATGTGCTTGTCGAGCAGCATCAGGTGCGCCTGCATCTCGACGAGTTCGTCGTCGCTCACCAGCGGATCGTGCTCCGCGAAGTGGCCGAGCACCGGCGCCCGCAGGAGCTCGAAGTCGATGTTCTGGGCCCCGTAGTAGGCGACGACGGCGTCCACGGAGTCCGGCTGGCGGGTGGCGAGCCAGAGCGCCCACGACGCTCCCATCGAGTAGCCGATGACTGCCACGGGTGCCGTCGGCTCCGCGCTGTGCGCCCGGAGCGCGACGACGCTCGACAGGATGAGCGCCGCCGTCGCGTTCGGGTCGGTGGCCGCGAGCAGGTCGCGGGCGGCGTCACCGTCGGCCGGGAGCTCGCCGCCGAGCAGGTTGGGGGCGAGCGCCGTGTACCCGGCGTCGGCGAGTGCCTCGACCACCGACTTCGTCGCCGGCGTCAGCCCCCACCACGAGTGGAGCACCAGCACACCGTGGCCGGGACCCTCCTCGGGTACGACCAGATAGGCGCTGCCGGCACGTTCGTCCATGCCGCACAGCGTGTCACGCGACCGTGTGGGCAGGAGGATCAGGGTCCGTGAGAGGATCAGTCCGTGGCGACGGTGGCCGTGTTGAACCAGAAGGGTGGTGTCGGCAAGACCACCGTGGTGCTCGGTCTGGCCGCAGCGGCGCAACGACGGGGCGACGCCACCCTGGTCGTCGATCTGGACCCGCAGGGCAGCGCCGGCTGGGCCATGGGCGTCGAGGCCGATGATGACCACCTGGCCGTCGGCGACGTGCTGCGGACCGGCGACTCCCGAACGGCGGCCGCGGCGACGGTGACGTCCGGGTGGGGCGCCGGTGTCGACGTGCTCCCTGCGAGTCGCAATCTGATCGACCGCGAGGCCGACACCGGTGCGGCCGCCGCCGTGACCCGACTGCGCGACGCGCTCGCTCCCGCCACCGAGCGATACCGGTTGGTGCTGATCGACTGCGCTCCGTCGCTGGGGCCGACCACACGCGCCGGACTGGCGGCATCGGACGGCGTCCTGCTCGTCGCCGAGTTGTCGGCACTGTCGCTGCGTGGTGCCGATGCCGTGATCGACACCATCGAACAGCTCGACCGCGAACTCGACGACGACGCGCACCCCGGACTGGATCTGTACGGCACGGTCATCAATCGGGCACCGTCGGTCTCGGCCGAGGCCGACCGTCAGGCCGACGCGTTGGGCCGGCATCTGGGCCGCGGCATGTTGTGGCACCCGTTCATCCCCCAGCGCACCGCCCTCAACGAGGCCGTCGGACGCCGGTGCCCGGTCCACGATCTCGGTCGACGCGCGGGCAACATCGTCGGCATCTTCGACCAGCTCTACGACCGACTGCTCGAGCGCGTCGACGCACCCGACTGAGCGAGCCCGCCGGATCGAACCCGTCGGATCGAACCCGTCGGATCGAACCCGTCAGGTCGTGCGTTCGAGTCGACCACCGAGCGCCGCGACGCCGAGGCCGACCACCGCGCTTCCGGCGAACACCACGGCCAGCGTCG
>CAJBIS010000454.1 GCA_903953195.1 uncultured Actinomycetes bacterium | reverse complement strand
TTCGAGTCGGACGACCGTGTCATCCCCGGATCGTTCATCGGTCGATGCGTCGCTCATGTGCGCAGCCTGCCATGGGTGCCTGTCGGACGCCGCCGATCGCGCGTGGGTGGATCTCGCCGGCCCGCCACGTCTCCTGGACGGGCATGAAGTTGGACTTCGAGATGGTGACCTCATCGTGACCCGGCCGGTCGAGCGTGAAGGTCGGGTGCATGTGGACGCCGGCCCGGATGAGCTTGCCCACCTGGGCGCCGCTGGCGTCGGTGAGCGTCCACGACGCCTTGGTGAGCCCGTCGATGTGGTACTTGACGCCGAAGGCGTGGGCGCCGGCGGCGTCGGTGACGTCGAAGCTGTCGAGCGACGTGAGCTTGCGGTGCAGGACGTACTCGGATGCGGGCATCGGGCCTCCTTGATCCGGGCCGAATCGATTCGGGTCGAATCGAATCTATTCGGTCGGGCCCGATCGGGCGACCCCGAACCAGATCTCAGCCGTCGATCGAGGAGTGGAACGTGGTCGACACCCAGTCCCGCTGCCGGTGGTGGGTGACGTCGCCGGCCAGATCGACCGTGTCGACGAGCGCCGGTGCCCCGGCCCAGCCGCCGACCTCGAACCGGAACGCCCCGGGCTCGCACACGCATTGGAAGTCCTCGTCGTAGAACGCGAGCCGCGACGGGTGGACCTCGAAGGTGATCGTCGCCGACGCGCCGACCGGCAGGTGGACGCGGCCGAACCCGACGAGCTGTCGTTCCGGCCGGGCCACTGACGCGGTCTCGTCGTGCACGTAGCACTGCACGACCTCGTCGGCGTCGACGGGGCCGTCGTTGCGCAACCGTGCCGTGATCACCGAGGTCTCGGTCGTGGAACCCGCCGTGATGTCCAGATCGGAGTAGGTGAACGTGGTCGTGCTCAACCCGAACCCGAACGGGTGCAACGGTCCGCTGGGCGAGTCGGTGTAGTCACCCCAGAACTGGCTGCGTCCGCCCCCGGCTCGGTGGTTGTAGTGCACGGGAACCTGGCCGACGGCTCGCGGGAGGCTCACGGGAAGTCGGCCGGATGGCGCGACCTCGCCGAGGAGCACCTGCGCGATCGCGGTACCGCCCTCGATGCCGGGCACCCAGGCGAGCAGGGTCGCGTTGCTGCGTTCCTCGACGACGTCGAGCGTGTGCACCCGGCCGGACACGATCACGGTGACGACCGGCGTTCCCGTCGCGGCGACGGCGTCGAGCAACTCGAGCTGGACGCCGGTGAGGTCGAGATCGGTCGCGTCTCGGGCCTCGCCGACGGTCGCGTCGGGCGTCAGGCCGCTGCGGCCGCCGAGGCACACGACCACCACGTCGGCATCGTCGGCGAGTTGCACGGCGGCATCGATGCCGCTGCGGTCCGAGCCGGTGATGTCGCAGCCGCGTGCGTGCACGAGTTCGACGTCGTGACCGAGCAGCGTCGACCGCAACCCGGCGAGCGGCGTGACGATGTCAGGGAAGTACGGCCCCGGTGCGAAGGCGCCACCGGACGCCGGGAGCAGGTCGGAGGCCGGTGTGGTCTCGCCGTAGATGATCTCGAGGTGGGCGGGGTAGTGGTAGTCGCCCTCGCACAGGCGTGGGTCGTCCGCGGCCGGACCGATCACGGCGATCCGCCGGACCACGACGTCGTCGCGGCCGGTCGCCATCACCCGGATCGGCAGCACGCCGTCGTTGTCGAGCAGCACCACCGACTCCAACGCCGCGAGACGGGCGAGTTCGCGCCCCTGCGGCGTGCCGAAGGCGGCGGCCGCGCCGGTCTCCTCGACGTACGGGAAGTCGAACAGTCCGAGCGCGTACTTGTGGTGCAGGACGCGCCGCACGGCGACGTCGACGAACTCCTCGGGGATCACCCCGGCGGCGACCAGGCCGGGGAGCTCGGCGAAGCAGTCGGTGGCGGGCAGCTCGACATCGAGGCCGGCGAGCAGCGCCTTCGCGCCGGCGACCGCCTTGTTCGGGGCGATCCGGTGGTGGGTGCGCAACAGGTCGACGGCGAAGTAGTCGGCGACCACCGTCCCGACGAACCCGAGTTCACCGCGCAGCAGCTCGGTGAGGATCAGCCGCGATCCGGCACACGGCAGTCCGTCGACCGACGAGTACGAGTTCATGACCGAGGCCAGCCCGGCGTCGCGGATCGCGGCGGCGAACGGTTCGGCGAACACCTCGCGCAACTCTCGGGGACCCAGCTGGACCGGCCCGTGGTTGAGTCCGCCGTCGGCCGATCCGTAGCCGAGGAAGTGCTTGCCCGTGGCGATCACCGCGTCGGCGAGTCCCGAGGCGTCGTCAGCGTTCGTGGCCTGCAGGCCCCGCACGTAGGCGGCGCCGAGTTCGCCGACCAGTACCGGGTCCTCGCCGTAGGTCTCCTCGACGCGACCCCAACGAGGATCGCGGGCGATGTCGAGCACCGGCGCCAGGCTCTGTCGTGCGCCCACTGCCACCATCTCGCTGCGGATGTGCGTGGCGACGGCCTCGAGCAGCTCGCGGTTCCACGACGAGGCGAGCCCGATCGCCTGGGGAAACTGCACGGCGTCGCGGGCGCAGAAGCCGGCGGTCGACTCCTCGTGGATGATCGCCGGGATGCCGAGCCGGGTCTCGGTGACCAGCCAGTGCTGGATGTGGTTCGCCATGCGGGCGAGTCCCTCGGGGCGCAGTCCGGTGGACGCGGCGATGCGCGTCACCTGACCGGTGCCGTCGGGCATCAGGTCCGCAGCAGCGGCCGCCGAGAAGTCGTCGTCGGCGAACAGCTGGGTGGACCACACGCACCCGAGCTGGGCCAGCTTCTCGGGCAGTGTCATCCGGGCCAGCAGGTCCTCGACGCGGGGGTCGTCGTCGGGCGGGGGTTCCACGGGCTGGTCGTCGCTCACCCGCTGATCCTTGCACCCGGCGGTACGTTCTGGGGATGGCTGATGTCGTGATCTTCCACAACCCGAACTGCAGCACCTCCCGCCACGCGGTCGAGCAGGCCGATGCGGCCGGCGTCGACGTCGAGGTGGTGAAGTACATGCTGAAGGCGGAACGCCCGGACCGGGCGACGCTCGAGACGCTCGTCGCTCAGCTCGAGGACCCGGTGACCGATCTGGTGCGCCGCGACGCCGTGTTCAAGAAGCTCGGCCTGAGTGATGCCGACGTGGCCACCGCCGCGCAGGTCGTGGACGTGCTCACCGAGCACGGCGAGCTGCTGCAGCGGCCGGTGCTGGTGAAGGACGGGGTGGCGATCATCGGTCGACCGAAGGACCGCGTCGCCCCGTTCCTGCGCAGCTGAAGCGCCGCTCCCGGGCGGTTCAGTCGGCGACGAGCGCCTTCAGCGGTCGGGCGCACTCGGCGGCGATCACCGCCGGGTCGGTGTCCGGTTCGAACACCGAGGTGATGAACGCGTTGATCATCTGCCCCACCATGAGGGGCGCGAGCTCCGCCCGGTCCGCATGTTCGGGGACGGCCTGTTCGATCCAGTACTTCGCGGCAGGCAGCAGCAGCGCCAGCAGGTCGCGCCCCACACCGAGGACCGCGTCCTCACCGCGCATGGCCTCACCGATCAGCAGTTTCCAGATGGACTGCTCGGACATGGCGCCCTCGACCACGTGCACGAACATTGCGCTCAGTCGCTCCGCCGGCGGCGCGGTCGCGTCGATCGGCAGCGGGTCGGCCAGGCGGGCGCCGTACTGCCGTTCGGCGACGACGGCGGCCAGCAGCGCGTCCTTGGACGGGAAGTAGTGGTAGATCGCCGCGACCTGCAGGTCGCACGCCGCCGCCAGTTGGCGCATGCTCATGCCCGCGGCGCCGCGCTCCGACATGAGCTCGAGTGCGGCGTCGAGGATGTGCTCCCGCTGGTTCGGGCGAACGGCGGTCGTCACGAATGCACCGGGCACGCCGTGTAGTTCGCGTGCACTGCTTCGAGACCGATCACCAGCGACGACTCGGCGCGCTGCATCGGCAGGTCGGGCAGCACGGTGATGTCGGGCAGCCGGGTGAACAGCTCCTGGAACACCGTCTTGATCTCCATGCGGGCCAGGTTGGCGCCCAGGCAGAAGTGCGGGCCGATGCCGAAGCCCAGGTGCGGGTTCGGGTTGCGGGTGAGGTCGAGTTCGTCGGGGCGGTCGAAGACCCGATCGTCCCGGTTGGCGCCGGCGTAGAGCATGAGCACGCGGTCGCCTTCCTTCAGGTCGGTGTTGCGGTACGTGTGGTCTCGGGTGACGGTCCGGATGAAGCCGAGCACCGGGCTCACGTAGCGGACGATCTCGTCGGCGGCGAGGTCCATGAACGCCTCGTCCCAGAGGTTGTCGAGCAGCAGCTGTCGCTGCTCCGGGAACTTCGACAGGGCGATCAGCCCACCGGTGAGCGCGTTGCGGGTGGTCTCGTTGCCGGCGACGAGCAGCACCGTGAGGAACGCGAGGAGTTCGTCGTCGTTCAGCTGGAGCTCACCGGCGTCGCGCTGCGCGTTGATGCGCTCCATGTCCTCGTCGGACACTCCCTGGATCGCCTTGTGCTCCTTCGCGAGCGCGCCGGCGTCGAAGGCCGACGTCAGGATCGAGATCAGGTCGTCCTGCGGGTTGGCGCGGCGCTCGGCGATGAGCTCGATGCACATCGTGGCGTACTCGCCGAACGACGCGGCCGCCGCGTGCAGCACCGGGTCGTCGGCCTCGACGTGACCGTCGCCGGCCATCATCGTGTCGGACCACCGGTACATGCTGAGGCGCTGGTCGGGGTCGAGACCGAGCATCTCGCAGATGATGATGAGCGGCACGTGGACCGCGAACTCGTCGACGAAGTCGACCTCGCCCTTGTCGGCGATCTGGTCGATGACCTCGTTGCTCAGCTGGCGCACGTGGGGGATGAGCTCGCGCACCCGCCGCGGTGTGAACCCCTGGTTGATCAGGCGCCGCTGGCGGATGTGCTCCTCGCCGTCGAGGGTGATGATCGACATGTCGCCGGCGATGAGCGGTCGCACGCCGAACTTGGAGCAGTACAGCTCGGGATCGCGCGAGATGTGGAAGACGTCCTCGTGACGGGCCGTGACGTAGAGGTCGTTGGCGGCGTCGAGGTGCAGGTGGTCGAGCTCGCGGTGTG
>CAJBIS010000453.1 GCA_903953195.1 uncultured Actinomycetes bacterium | reverse complement strand
CGCAGGAGCGGGTTCGGCCGCCGGCGCCGGAGCAGCGGGCGGTGCCGGCGCGCTCGCCGCCGGGGCGCGAGGTGCCGGCTCGGGAGCGGCGGGCTCCTCGACCGGTCGGACCGGCCGCCCGCTCGCCGGCTTGGACGAGATGACCTTCTTCGCGGGAGCTGCAGCCGCAGGAGCCGACGGCTCGCTGGGCACAGCCGGCGCCGCGGCCTCGGCGACCGGGGCCGCCGGTTCGGGCGAGGTCTCCACCGGAGCGGCCGGGGGCGCTGCAGCGGGTTCGGTGTCGGCCGGGGCGGCCTTGGCCGCCGCCTTCTTCGCCGGCGCCTTCTTGGCCGCGGCCTTCTTCTTGGCGGGAGCCTTCTTGGCCGTCTCCTCGACGGGCTGCTCGTCGCGGATCAGCCCCTCCTTCGCCGCCTTGCGCCGGACCATGTCCGCATACGCGTCATCGAGCGACACGGAATGGCTCTTCACGCCATAGCCGAGGTCGTTGCAGAGGTCGATGCACTCCTTGTTGGTGAGTCCGAGCTCTTTCGCGAGCTCGTAGACACGCAGCTTTGCCAAGGGATTCCGTTCGTTCAGTCGTTGTCGTCTGGTGATCGTGGTCTGGCCACCGCCGTGAACCGGTGGCTGTCGCTCAGAAGTCGCAGGGGCGCGACAGGCCAGTTCAGCGGCCCTCCATCCTTCCATGGATCAGCGGCCAGTTCGAACCGCTGCCGCTCCCGGCCGGCCGGGGGCACGCAGCCCCCGCCCGCTCAGGCCCCCGAGTCGTCGCCCGAGGACTCAGCAGCGGCCTCGTCGACCGCGTCCTCAGCGGCCTCGTCGACCGCGTCCTCAGCGGCCTCGGCGAGTTCCGCCTCGAGCTCGTCGGCGTCGGCCGCGGCGAGCTCCTCGGCCTCCTCCTCGAGCTCGACCTCGGCGATGATCTCCTCGGCCTCCTCGACGGCAGCGGCGATGTCATCGGCGGCCGCTTCAGCCACCTCGGACTCGACCTCGTCGGCGTCCTGGTCGGCCTGAGCGGCCTCCCACTGCTCGAGCGTGAGGGCCGGGCCGCCATCGGCGGGCTGCCACATCTGCTCCCCGGTCTCGTCGTTGACGACCCAGGCGCCGTCAGCCCAGCTCTCACCGCTGTACGTACGGTCGTAGGCCTCCTGCTCGGCGATCTCGGTCTCCGACCGGATGTCGATGCGCAGGCCGGTCAGCCGGGTCGCGAGGCGGGCGTTCTGACCCTCCTTGCCGATCGCGAGCGACAGCTGGAAGTCGGGGACGATCACCTCGGCGGTCTGCGACGCGTCGTCGATGCGGACCTCCTTGACCTTCGCCGGCTGCAGTGCCTTCATCACGAAGTCGTAGCGGTCGTCCGAGAACGGCACGATGTCGATCTTCTCGCCGCGGAGTTCGTTCACGATCTGGCGAACACGGGCTCCGCGCGCCCCGACGCAGGCGCCGACCGGGTCGACGTTCTGGTCGTTCGACCACACGGCGATCTTGGTGCGCTGACCGGGCTCACGGGCACAGGCCTTGATCTCGACGACTCCGTCGGCGATCTCCGGGACCTCGAGCTCGAACAGCCGCTTGATCAGGCCGGGGTGCGTCCGGGACACCACGATCTGCGGGCCCTTCACGGTTCGGCGGACCTCGACGATGTACGCCTTCACCCGCTCGCCCGGGTCGGGACGCTCGTAGTTGACCTGCTCGGACTGCGGCAGCAGCGCCTCGACACGACCCAGGTCCAGGAGCGTGTAGCGGGCGTCCGACTGCTGGATGATGCCGGTGACGATGTCGCCCTCGCGGCCGGCGTACTCCTCGTACTTGAGCTCCCGTTCGGCCTCACGGATGCGCTGCGTCATCACCTGACGGACCGTCTGGGCCGCGATGCGGCCGAAGTCGTCGGGCGTGACGTCGAGCTCGTCGCCGTAGGGCTCGCCCTCCTCGTCGAGCTCCTGGGCGTACACCCGGATCTCACCCGTCTCGGTGTCGATGTTCACCCACGCGAACTCATGCGATCCCGGGGTCTTCTGGTAGGCCGCCGTGAGCGCCTCGGCCAGCGCGCCGAAGAGCGTGTCCACCGAGATTCCCCGGTCGACCGCCAGCGCCTGCAGCGCTTCCATCATGTCTGGATTCATGTTGTTGCCTCACTGTTCCTGGGCGTCGCCGGCCGCTGCTTCGGTGTCGACGAACCCGACGGGGCCGACGCCGCCCGGTTCGATGTCGTGGACGAGCCCCACTCGAAGACAGTGGTGGCTCGATCGATCTGATCCAGTTCGATGGTGCGCTCGTCGCCGGCATCGGTGACCACGGTGACGACGTCACCGTCGATGCCGCGCAGCACACCGTCGTGGCGACGCTCGCCGTCGACCTCGACGCGGGTCTTGACGCGCACACGGTCGCCGATCGCCCCCTCGAAGTGGACCGCTGTCCGCAGGCGTCGTTCCAACCCGGGACTCGACACCTCGAGCGTGGTGGAGTCCGAGATGAGTCCGGCGTCGTCCAGCAGCCGGGACAGCTCGCGGGAGGCTGCGGCGAGCGCCTCGACGTCGATGCCGCCCGGGCGGTCCAGCAGCACGGTGATCGAGCCGCCATGGCGTTCCACGTCGTAGAGCACCAGATCCGCCGAGGTGGCGACCTGCGCGGCGAACTCCTCGATCGTCGCCACCAGCACTCACCTCGCTCTCCGACTCGCCGACCCCAGCGGGGCCGGTGCACTCACCGACTCACGTCGATCCTGCGGCGATCCCGCAGCGATTCGTTCCGGCTCACAGAAAAGGCGTGGGCCGAGCCCACGCCCTTCCGGCGAACCGAAGAGCGCACTCTACACCGGGAACGACCGGGAGCGAAGGCCATGACCGGGGAACGCGCCGCGACACCGGCGTCCGGCGCCGGTCCGGATCAGTACGAGCGGGCGCACACCGCGACGAGCTCGTCGTCGGCCTCGTCGCCCGGCAGATCACCGTCGGTGGTCTGGAGACAACGCACCGTCACCGCCGACGTTCCCATCCGGTCGATCGCCGCATCGTCGACGAGCCGCCAGGGGATGCGGGCGAATCCGGTCGCAGCGGCCTCGATCGCCTCGTCGACGGTTCCGACGTCGAACGTCCGTGCGTCACGGGCGGCCGTGGCGCCGGCGAGCAGATCGTGCTGCACCTCCTCGAGCAGTCCGGGCAGGTCGCCGACGACCGACTCGAGCGGGACCGTGGTCTTGGAGCCGTCGTCCCGGCGGGCGATCACCACGTCACCGGCGGCGAGATCCCGGGGCCCGACCTCGACCCGCAGGGGCACACCCTTGAGCTCCCACTCCGTGGCGCGACGGCCGAATCCCGTCTCGACACGGTCGTCGATCCGGGCACGCACGCCGGCGGCGGTCAGCTCGCTCACGATGCGACGGGCCGCGTCGGCCACCGAACCGTCGTCGTCGCGCACGACCAGGACGACCACCTGCACCGAGGCCAGCCGCGGCGGGATGCGCAGTCCCGCGTCGTCGCCGTGCGCCATGATCAGCCCGCCCATCATGCGCGTCGAGACTCCCCACGACGTCGTCCAGCAGGTCTGCTGCTGACCGTGTTCGTCGAGATACGTCATGTCGAACGCCGTGGCGAAGTTCTGGCCCAGCTCGTGACTCGTCCCCATCTGCAACGCCTTGCCGTCCCCCATCATCGCCTCGCACGTGAGCGTGTTGGTGGCGCCGGCGAACCGCTCCTGGGCGATCTTGGCGCCGATCAGTACGGGCATGGCCAGCACCTCGACCATGAAGTCGCGGTACACCTCACGCAGGATCCGCTCGGCGTACGCACGCGCATCCGCCTCGTCGACGTGCGCGGTGTGTCCCTCCTGCCAGAGGAACTCCGACGTCCGCAGGAACATGCGTGGGCGCAGCTCCCAGCGGACCACGTTCGCCCACTGGTTCAACAGCAGGGGAAGGTCACGGTAGGACTGCACCCACTTCGCCATGAACTCGCCGATGACGGTCTCGGAGGTGGGCCGGACGACGACCGGCTCCTCGAGTTCCTTGCCGCCACCGATGGTGACGATCGCCAGCTCCGGGCTGAACCCCTCGACGTGCTCGGCCTCACGCTGCAGGTACGACTCCGGGATGAACAGCGGGAAGTACGCGTTCTCCGCGCCCGCGGCCTTGATGCGGGTGTCGACCTCGGCGACCATCCGCTCCCACAGCGCGTACGCGTACGGCCGGATGACCATCGTGCCGCGGACCGGCCCGTTGTCGGCGAGTTCCGCCTTGTTCAGGAGGTCCTGATACCAGCGAGGGAAGTCGTCGGCTCGGGGGGTGAGGATGGGGGCCTTGGCCATGGCAGCGCATGCTACCGGTGGCTGCTCACCGGTCCCGGATGCCGGGTCGGTGGCCTGCGACGAGGTCAGTCGAAGCGCTGGTTCAACAATTCGACGCGCTGCTCCGACGCGTTCGCGTCGGCGCCCTGTTCATCGAGGAGTGCCAGTCGATCCTTCTCGGCCTCACGCGCCGCCTTCTCGGTGTCGACACGGGCCAGCGCGGCCTCGGCGCCGTGCTCCGAGATGAACTCGGCCCACTCGACCAGCGTCTCGACCATCTCGTCCTCGGGGACGACCGCCACGTTCATGCCCTTGACGAACAGGTGGCCACGGTGGCGTCCCGCGGCGATGCCCAGGTCGGCGTCGCGCGCCTCGCCCGGGCCGTTGACCACACAGCCCATGACCGCGATCTGCAGCGGAATCTCGCGATCGGCGAACGCGTCTCGTGCCGCGTTGGCGACGGCGATCACATCCACCTCGGCACGGCCGCACGAGGGGCAGGCGATCAGGTCGACGCCGGTGCGCTCCCGAAGACCGAGCGACTCGAGCAGCACCTTGCCGGCCCGGGCCTCCTCGACCGGATCGGCGGTGAGCGAGTAACGGATCGTGTCACCGATGCCCTCGGCCAGGAGCGCGCCGATGCCCGCCGTGGCCTTGACGATCCCCTCGGGCAGCGGGCCGGCCTCGGTCACGCCGAGGTGCAGCGGGTAGTCGGTGGCGTCGGCGAGCTGCCGGTAGGCCTCGACCATGAGCGGCACGTTCGACGCCTTGACCGAGATCTTCACCAGATCGAACCCGACCTCGTCGAAGTAGGCGATCTCGCTGAGCGCCGACTCGACCATGGCCTCGGGCGTCACCCGGCCGCCGTACTTGTCGTAGAGCGCCGGGTCGAGGGACCCGCCGTTCACGCCGATGCGGATCGGCACGTTGCGGTCCTTGGCCTCGGACGCCACGGCCTTGATGTGCTCCGGCTTGCGGATGTTGCCCGGGTTGAGGCGGAGCCCGTGCACGCCGGCGTCGAGCGCCGCGAGTGCCATCCGGTACTGGTGGTGGATGTCGGCGATGACGGGAATCGGGCTCCGGGGAACGATGTGGGCCAGGCCCTCAGCGGCCTCGAGTTCGTTGCACGTGCATCGAACGATGTCGCAGCCGGCGGCGGCGAGTGCGTAGATCTGCTGCAGCGTGCCCTCGACGTCGGCCGTCTTGGTGGTCGTCATCGACTGCACCGTCACGGGCGACCCGCCGCCCACGGGGACCTTGCCGACGAAGATCTGGCGGGTGGTTCGACGGGGGAAGGTGACCGCTCCAGCGTCCATGGCCGCAGGCTACCTGTCGGTCGGGCATCCGCCCGTCAGGGCCTCAGGCCGACACACCCCGCGTCAGGTCGAGGTACACCGCCATCAGGCCCACCACCACGAGCACCATCACCACGCCGTAGGCGACCGGCAGCATCCGGGACACGTCCGCGATGTGGCGTTGGCGCGAACCACGCCGGAGTTCCTGCGCCTTCTCGTAGAGCGCGATCGCCAGGTGCCCGCCGTCGAACGGCAGCAACGGGATCAGGTTGAACACCCCGATGAACACGTTGAGCACGATCAGGAAGCCGATGAGGTTCGAGAGGTTCTCCGAAGTGAGTTCCGAGCCGTACATCACCGCACCGACGATCGAGATCGGACGGCTGTCCGGGCCGGTGTTCTCAGCCGCGGTCGGCCGCTCGGCACGGTCCGACGACTTGGTCGGTGTCGACAGGAAGTCGACGATGTTCGGCGGCCACAGGAACTGGCCGACCCCCATCACACTCATCCCGACACTGCGACCGAACTCGGCGACGGAGTTCCCCACCGCCACGGGCAGCGAGTCCGTGACGATCACCGGGTCCTCGCCGACGCCGAAGAACGCCGTGGGAGCCGTCGCCTCGACGGCGGAACCGAGGTCGACCGCTCGTTCGCCCGTGGGGGTGGACACCGTGACCACGCCATCGGCGCTCGACCGAACTGCGGCGGCGGCCGCCTCGAGATCGGTCACCGGCACACCGTTGATGGCCTCGACACGGTCGCCCTCGGCCAGACCGGCGGCCTCGACGAACCCGCCATCACGACGGGCGCCCACGACGATCCCGTCCGGCGTCTGCAGCAGGTCGAGATCCTCGCCCATCGTCCCGACGACCTTGAGGCGTCGTGACAGTTCGACGGTGACCGTGCTCGGGACGCCGGCGCGTTCGAGGGCCACCTCGTGCGACCCGGGCGGCGCCGCGGCGACGGCCGATCGGAACTCCAGGAAGGAACCGGTCGGCGTGCCGTCGAAACTGCGGATCGTGTCACCCGACTGCAGTCCCGCTGCTGCGGCCGCACTCCCGGGCGTGACCTGGCTGACCGTCCAGCGGTCGCCGTCGGCGCGTCCGATGAAGGCGAACTGGACGACCAGCAGCACCAGCGCGATCGCGAAGTGCATCGCCGAGCCCGCCACCGCCACGCCCGCACGCGAGCGGAACGGGGCCTGCCGGTAGGTGCGGGCCTCGATGGCGGGATCGACCTCCTCGAGGTTGTTCATCCCGATGATGCGCACGTAGGCGCCGGCCGGGATGGCCTTGAGACCGAACTCGGTCTCGCCCCGCTGGAACGACCAGATGCGTGGACCGAAACCGATGAAGAACTCGGTGACGAGCATCCCGGCACGACGAGCGGCGAGGTAGTGGCCGAGTTCGTGCAGGAACACCATCACCAGGATGGCGAAGATCACCAGCAGGATCGGCAGACCGCGGGTCACGCCGAGCAGGACGAGCAGGCCGACGAGGACCGCCAGCCGCAGCCCTCGGGCCAGCGGTGAGCCGACGATGCCACCGACATCGGCGCGCTCCTCGTCCCGACCGGCGACACCGCCACCGAGCCCGTCGCTCGACACGGGGGTCCGGTCGTCGACGGTCATGCGGCGCTCCGTTCGGCGAGCACGGTGCGGGTGACGGCACGAGCGCGTTCGTCGGCCTCCAGCACATCCTCGAGACTCGACGCGCCACCGTGGTCCCAGGCCTGCAGCGACGCATCGAGCAGTTCGGCGATGCCGACCCAGTTGACGCGACCCTCCAGGAACGCCTCGACGGCGACCTCGTTCGAGGCCGACAACCACGCCGGGGCCGTCCCGCCGGCACGTCCCGCCGCGTACGCCAGATCCAGACACCGGAAGGTCGCCCGGTCCGGCGGCTCGAAGTCCAGCGAGAACGCCGAGCCGAACGACATCGCGCCGAACGGCGTGCCGATGCGGTCCGGATACGCCAGGGCGTACCCGATGGGCAGGCGCATGTCGGGCTGCGAGAGCTGGGCGATCGTTGCGCCGTCCGTGAACGTCGCCATCGAGTGCACGATCGACTGCGGGTGCACGACGACGTCGATGTCGTCGTAGTCGACCCCGAACAACTCGTGCGCCTCGATGACCTCGAGGCCCTTGTTCATGAGCGTCGACGAGTCGATCGTGATCTTCGGGCCCATGCTCCACGTGGGATGCGCGAGCGCCTGCTCCACGGTCACCGCGGCGAGGTCGTCTGCGGACCGACCCCGGAATGGGCCGCCCGACGCCGTGAGCACCACCTCGGCCAGGCGTCGGCTGCCGTCGGCGGAACGCAGGCACTGGTGGATCGCGCAGTGCTCGCTGTCGACCGGGATCAGTTCGGCGCCCGGGGTGGAGCGCACTCCGGCCACCACCGGCCCGGCTGCGATCAACGACTCCTTGTTGGCCAGCGCCAGCCGCTTGCCCGCAGCGAGCGTTGCCATGGTCACGGACAGACCGGCGAACCCGACCACGCCGTTGACCGCCACGTCGGCATCGGCGGCGACCGCCGCCATGGCATCGGGTCCGGCCTCGATCGCGATGCCGGGCCCGAGGAGGTCAGCGAGTTCGTGCGCTCGGCCGGCATCCGCGATCGCCACCACGTCGGGTCGCAGCTCACGGGCCTGGGCGGCGAGCGCCTCGACCGACGAGTTGGCCCCGAGGGCCGAGATCCGGAACTCGTCGCGCTCAGCCGCGACGACCTCGATCGTCTGGGTCCCGATGGAACCCGTGGAGCCGAGCACGGCGACGTTGGTCATGACGTCCACACTGTAACGACGAGGTCAGCGACTCCCCCGTCGCTCACCGAGCGGTCGCTCAGGTTCAGCCGACCTTCCACACGTCGAAGAGCAACGTCACGAAGTAGGCGGTCGGCAGGACGAACAGCAGTCCGTCGAAACGGTCGAGCACGCCGCCGTGGCCCGGCAGGATCGTGCCCATGTCCTTCAGACCCAGATCACGCTTGATGAACGACTCGCACAGATCTCCGAGCGGGGCCACGAGCGCGCACAGCAGGGCGAAGATGAACACCCGCGGGAAGCTGCCGCCGATCGGCGCGATCCCGAAGAAGCCGACGATCACGATGACGGCGACGAGCGCACTCACGAACCCGCCGATCAGACCCTCCTGGGTCTTGTTCGGGCTCGCGAGCGACAACTGCGTGCGCCCCATGTACTTGCCCACGAAGTAGCCGCCGACGTCACTCGCCACCGATGCGATCACCGCCGCGATCAGCACCCCGATACCCGGGTTCGACGTCAGCGCCGGATCGACGTTCTGCATCTGGCGACCGAGTCCGAGGAACAGCGTGGCGAACGAACCGAGGAAGCCGATCCAGAGGAACCCGAGGAGTGTGACGCCGAGGTTCCGCACGGAGTTGTCCCCCGGCGTGACCCACAGATACCAGAGCATTCCGATGATCACGGTGAGCGTGATGACCACCGGGTAGGCGGCCAGACCGGCGAAGTAGGTGGCGAGCAGGAGCCCGATGATCCCGACGAGGCCCACCAGCGTCGCCGGCCGGAAGCCACGCTGCTGCACGGCATTGAAGTACTCGAAGGCGGCGAAGCCGACGACGACACATGCCAGCAGTGCGGTGGTGAACCCGCCGAGCTTGAAGCACAACAGGCCGACCAGCACCAGTCCCACGCCGACGGCGACCGCCGTCGCCAGGTTGCGGTCGCCACCGGCAGCGCCACCGCCACCGGCCGACACCGGGGTGCGGGGACCGCCGCCGGCACGGGCGGCGTCGCCGTCCGAGCCGTCGAACTCGACGATCTCCTCGGCGACGATCTCGGTGCCATCGACGTCCTCGGCCGCGAACTCGGCGACGACGACATCGCCAGAGGTCTCGTCCGAGCCGTCGTCGGCAGCGTCGTCGGAGCCGGCCGACGCCGATGCGGCGCCACGCAGCCGGCCCAGTGACAGACGGGAACCCAGCGACTTCTCCTTGGCCGCCGGCTTGGCGCGGCGGCGCGTCACCCGCTCGCTCGACGGCTCCTCGGCCTCGTCCGGAGCGAACGCGAGGAACGGGTCGTCGGACTCGCCGGAGAAGTAGTCGTCCTCACGCGGCTGATCCTGGTCGGCGAGCGCGCCGAGCTGGGGACCGTCACCGCGCAGATCATCGAAGTCCGCGGCCTCGCCGCGCTCACGCTCGTCCCGCCACCGCGGCTGGGATCCGGTGGCCGGCTCCTCGGGTTCGCCATCGGCGATGACCGTCTTGGGAACCTGCCCGGTGGGCGGCTCGGTCCAGTGCGGCAGGACGAAGGCGTCGTCGTCCTGGTCGAAGGACGTGCCCTCCGCGCCGGCGAGGTCGAGTCGCTCGTCGGCGTCCGCCGATGACTCGTCGTGGTCGAATGAATCTGGCATCGCTGCCTCCTCCGCATCCTGCGAGAACTGGGTCGACTCGGCGCCGATGGCGCCGGTCTCGTCGTCACCGACCAGCCGGGCGTGGCCCATGTGGTCGGGTCGAAGCTGGTCGGGCGGTGGCCCGTCGATCCGGACGACCGGAATCGCTCCGAACCGGTCCGGCCGTGCCGGCTCGCCGTCGCCGGCGTCGCTCGCGACGGGCACGTCCGAGGTGGAGATCCGCACCGTCGGCAGATCCGGCCGAGGAGTGGGCGAGTCGGGTCGGTCGCCGAACCCCTTGTCGTCGCGCCCGCGACGGGCCACCACGTCCTCGCGCTCCGCGAGTTCCGCGGCCTCGCCCGCCCCGAGGATCCGCACGCCCTCGTGCCGTTCCGCGCCATCGGACGCCTCGGCGGCATCGTCGGAACCGGGTGCGTCTGGTGCGTCGTCGTCCTGCATGAAATCGTTCCGTGTGTCGATGCCCACCGCTGCTGCGGTCAGCCCTCGAGCAGCTCCGCGGTCTTCGTCTCGAGCGCGCTGTCGATCTCGGCCTCACTGGCCTTGGTCAACTTGTCGAGTTCGGCCTCGGCGCGATGCAGGTCGTCGGACGACAGGTCGCCGTCCTTCTCGAGGGACTCGAGGTCCTTCCGGGCGTCGCGTCGGGCACCACGGACGGCGGTGCGTCCGTCCTCGGCCCGCTGCTTCACGAGGCGCACGAACTCCTTGCGCCGCTCCTCGGTCAGGGGCGGGAACGCCAGCCGGATGGCCACACCATCGTTCGACGGGTTCAGGCCCAGGTTGGCGTCCTGGATGGACCGCTCGATCGCCTGAATCGCACCCTTGTCGTAGGGCGTGATGACGAGCATCCGGGCGTCCGGCACCGAGAACCCCGCCACCTGCTGCAGGGGCACCGTGCTGCCGTAGTACTCGACCGGGATCTTCTCGACGAGCGCCGGTGTGGCACGGCCGGTGCGCACGCCGGCGAATTCGCCACGGGTGTGCACGACCACCTTCTCCATGCGTTCGGCGGCGTCCTCGAGGACCGCCTCGACCAACTCGTCACTCACGTCGCCCAGCCTCCCACACCCGAGGTGGGCACGCCCGTGGGAACACGGCGCACCGCACCACTCCGTGAGGCGGGCGAACAGCTCACGAGACCACCGTGCCCACGTGCTCGCCCTCGAGGATCGGCGAGATGTTGCGGCCGAGCAGGTCGAACACGCAGATCGGCAGGTCGTTGTCCATGCACAGTGTGATGGCGGTCGAGTCCATCACCTTGAGTCCTCGGTTGAGCACGTCGATGTAGCTGAGCTCCGGCAGCAGCTCAGCGGACGGGTCCAGCTGCGGATCAGCGGTGTAGACGCCGTCGGTGCCGTGCTTGCCCATCAGGATGGCACCGGCGTCGATCTCGACCGCCCTGAGCGCGGCGGTTGTGTCGGTCGTCATGAACGGGTTGCCCGTCCCGCCGGCGAAGATGACGACCCGGCCCTTCTCGAGGTGCCGGATCGCCCGACGGCGGATGTACGGCTCCGCGACCTGCGACATGTGGATGGCGCTCTGCACCCGGGTCGGCTGACCGAGACGCTCGAGCGTCTCCTGCAGGGCGAGGGCGTTGATCGCTGTTGCGAGCATGCCCATGTAGTCGGCCTGGGCGCGGTCCATGCCCGCACCCTCGCCACTCATGCCGCGCCAGATGTTGCCCCCGCCGACCACGACCGCGATGTCGACGTCGAATGCCTGCTTCGCCTCGACGAGTTCCCGAGCCAGTTCCGTGACGACCTCGCCGTCGATGCCCAGGCCGGCGGTTCCGGCGAAGGCCTCCCCGGAGAGTTTGACCAGGACCCGCGGCCAGCGAGCCGGGCGACGCGGCGCACCTCCGGTGGACGACGACGTCACGGGACGGACCTCAGGATCCGATGACGGCCTGGGCGAAGCGAACGATCGTCGCGTCGCCCAGCTTCTGCTGGACCGTCTCCTTCTCGCCGAACATGCCCTGTTCGGGGAGCACGCGCTCGGCGTACCAGGCGTTGAGACGGCCCTCGACGATCTTGGGCACGGCCTGCTCGGGCTTGCCCTCCTTGCGGGTGAGCTCCTCGAACGAGGCACGGGCCCTGTCCACGAGCTCACCGTCGATCTCGTCACGGCTCAGCGAGCTCGGCTTGGCGAACGCGATGTGGAGCGCGACCTCGTGGGCCGCGGCCTCGTCGGCGCCACTGATCTCGATCAGCACACCGTTCGTGCCGCGACCGTCCTGGGTGTGGAGATAGGCGTCGAGCACGTTGCCGTCGGCCGCCTCGAACCGGGCGACCAGGCCGAGCTCGATGTTCTCCTTCTTGGAGATCTTCAGGTCCTCGAGCGCCGCCTGGTGTGCGGTGACCGCGCCCTCACCGTCGGCGAGCACGGCGTCGGCGAGGGTCTGGGTCAGGGCCACGAAGTCCTCTGCCTTGGCCGAGAAGT
>CAJBIS010000452.1 GCA_903953195.1 uncultured Actinomycetes bacterium | reverse complement strand
CGGTCGGACTCCGGAGATGTTGGCCCGCTCGGGTCGATCCGGCCAACCCGACCGGTTCGGAGCGGTTGTGTCGTTGGGCGTAATCTGTCGCCGCTCGACGCATCAGGGGGACCCACGATGACCGACACGACGATCGATCCGGCAGCCGCTGCCGCCTACCACTTCGAGGGACAGGACATCGGTTGGCTGCTCGACCACCGAGCCGAGCACCGAGGCGACCACCCGTTCCTCATCTGGGAGCCGAAGGGCGGCACGCCTCGCACATGGACGTACGCCGAGTTCGCCGAGGCCACGAAGCGTGTGGCCGCAGGCCTGCACGCCCGCGGCGTGCAGGTGGGCGACATGGTGTTGATCCATGCCGAGAACTGCCCGGAGGCCGTCATCGCCTGGTACGCGTGTGCCCGTGTCGGCGCGGTCGCGGTGACGACCAACACGCGCAGCGTGGCGTCCGAGGTGAACTACTTCATCACCCACACGGGCTGCGTCGGTGCGATCACCCAGCCGAAGTACGCGGCCCTGGTCGCCGAGGCCGGTCCGGATCTGGGCTGGATCGTGGTGACCGACGACAACTCGGGGGTGCCGGCGTCGGACGACGAACTGGCGCACGGCCGCGAGTCGTTCTCGTCGCTCGAGGGCGATTCCGCGGAAGCGCCCGTACGGGACCGCGACCCGATGCTGCCGGCCGGCATCCTGTTCACCTCGGGCACGACGTCGAAGCCGAAGGCGGTCGTCCACACGCATGCGAACGCGCTGTGGGCGGCGAAGGTCAACCCGGTCAACATCGACCTCCAGCCGGACGACGTGTACCTGGCATCGCTGCCGTTCTTCCACGTGAACACGCAGAGCTGGGCGATCTGGAGTGTCCTGGGCGTGGGTGCGACGGTCGTGCTGCAGCCCAAGTTCTCGGCGAGCCGGTTCTGGCCGGTCATCGAGGACTACGGCGTCACCCACATCTCGTTGATCCCGTTCGTCATCAAGGCGGCGTTCGAGCAGGGCATCCCGGAGTCGCACACGGTGCGTGTCGGCGTGTTCGGCCTGATCATGCCGGTGCTCGACGAGATGCTGAAGATGCGGGTGATCGCGGCCTACGGCATGACCGAGCTGGTCACGCACTGCATCCACGACGATCCCAACGAGACGTACCCGGACCTGGCCATGGGCCGCGTCGCTCCCGGCTACGAGATGCTGATCGTCAAGGAGGACGGGTCGCTCGCAGGTGTCGACGAGATGGGCGAGCTGTGGATCCGTGGCGTCCGTGGCGTGTCGGTGTGTCTCGAGTACTTCGGCAACGACGAGGCGAACGAGAAGTTCTGGACCGCCGACGGCTGGGCCCGCACCGGTGACATCGTGCGGCTGCTCGAGGACGGCAACATCGTCTACTGCGACCGCGACAAGGACGCCCTCAAGGTGGGCGGCGAGAACGTGTCGGCCCGTGAGGTCGAGGACTGCGTGCGCACGGTGCCAGGAATCGGCGACGTGGCCGTCGTGGCGAAGAGCCACGAGATGCTCGACATGGTGGCCGTCGCGTTCGTGATCAAGGCTGATCCGAACGCCGACGAGGCCGCCATGAGCGAGGAGATCCTCACGGCGTGCCGCGCCAACCTGGCCGACTTCAAGGCACCCCGAGCCGTGTACTTCATCGACGAGTTCCCGACCGCCGAGCTCGGCAAGATCTCGAAGAAGGACCTGCGCGAGCTTGCGGACACCTACCCGGCGGTGTGACGGCGCCGGGACCCGCCTAACGTGGGCGCACCGTGACTGATGCACCCACCGATCCCAACTCCGACTCGGTGGCGTTCGCCGACCTCGGCCTCCGCGACGAACTCCTGAGCGCGCTCGACACGCTCGGCTACGAGGAGCCCACGCCGATCCAGCGCGAGTCGATCCCGCCGGTGATGGCGGGCCGCGACGTGCTCGGCCAGGCGGCCACCGGCACCGGGAAGACCGCGGCGTTCGCGCTGCCGATCCTGGAACGGGTCGTCGTCGGTGCAACCGTCGAGCCCGTCGCGCTGGTGCTCGTCCCGACCCGCGAGCTCGCAGTGCAGGTGAGCGAGGCGGTCTACAAGTACGGCCGGGTGCTCGACGCGCAGGTCCTGCCGATCTTCGGCGGGCAGCCGATCGTTCACCAGCTCAAGGTGCTCAAGCGGGGCGTCCACGTGGTCGTGGCCACGCCCGGTCGCGCCATCGACCACATCAACCGCGGCACGCTGCCCCTCGACGCCGTCGGGCTGGTGGTGCTCGACGAGGCCGACGAGATGCTCGACATGGGGTTCGCCGACGACATCGAGGCGATCCTCGACGCGTGCCCGAGTGACCGTCAGACCGTGCTGTTCTCGGCGACGATGCCGCCGCGCATCGCGCAGATCGCGAAGCGGCACCTGAACGACCCGGTCCGCATCCAGATCGACCGCGAGACAGT
>CAJBIS010000451.1 GCA_903953195.1 uncultured Actinomycetes bacterium | reverse complement strand
CCCTCTCCCCTCGTGGACTCAGCGACGTGCACCTCTCGGGTGGGTCCGACCGGACCCACCCGAGAGCGCGTCCGGGGCGCTCACGTCGAGGAGTCGGGTGCGGACGACGGTCGACGCCATCGGGCCTCGGGGATCAGCAGCACCGCGGCGGCCAGGAAGCAGACGCCGCCGAGCGACGTGCCGACGTTGTCGGCGCGCAGGCGCACCATCTCGCCGGTGGCCGGCAGCACGAACGATCCGAGCGCCGCGATCCCGAACCAGATCGAACCCGACAGGTTGAGGGCCACCACCCACCACGACACTCGCGATGGTCGGAACGCGCCGACCGTCGAGGCGACCTCGGCGAACGCCAACGCGCTCGCGATCAGGAAGCACACCGACCCGAAGGCGTCGGGCACCCACACGCGGACGATCTGCTGTCGGGTCGTCCACGTCATCACCAGTCCGCTGATGGTGGTCACGTTGAACGCAATCGTCCCGATGAACTGGACCCCGTTGGCCCACCAGTCGATCGTGTGCGGCCGCCACGCCACCATCCGGAACGGGCCCCGACGTCTCGGACCGTCGGGTTCGGCGATCTCGTCGGGTGCGTTGATCGCCTCGAGGAAGGAGAGTCCGGCGGCGCTGGTGAAGAACACGGCGCCGACGGCGAAGATCAGCGCGTCGGCGCGCGGACCGACTCGCTGTGCGACCGCCGGGAGCGGCCCGATCGCGAAGCACGCGGCACCGATCGAGAACAGCGACGCGATCCACCAGGTGCGCGCCGGCACCCGGGTGTGACCGGTGTGCTTGCGGTGGCTCCGGGCGTCCCAGTCGACCGTCGAGCCGTCCCTGCGACGAAACGTCGCTCCGGTGGTGAACGGGCCGACACCGGCGGTCCCCGTCAGCTGCCAGTCGGCGGGATAGCTCGGCACGGCACGGCGTGACGCTCGACGGTCGGACATCGCCCGAGAGTCTGACCGAGTGGCCTCAACCGGGCGAACGTCAGGCCAGCGGTCGGACGGCTACGCGGGCGATCAGGCGGCCGGTCGGGACCAAGGTCCCTGTTGCGACGCCCTGCTCCGCCCGAAGAGGTGACCATGTGCCCTGCAGTTCCCCCGCGCCTGCAACGGGGATCCGGGCCGGCAGCACCAACGGAGAGGACCACGCCATGCCCGCACCGCTGACCAGCGGATTCCTGCACGCCGCGCTCGACGCGCTCGGCCCGACCGGTGCGCTCGCCGCAGTGCGCGACGATCACGGCATCACCGACTTCCGGTGGGTGTACGCCAACAAGGCGATCACCGAGTGGCTCGCCTACCCGCTCCATCTCGCCGATGAGGACACCCTGACGGTGACCGTGGCCGAGCCGATCGCCGCCGAGCTCATCGACGGCGGACGAGCCGCCGTGGAGCACACCGAGTCACGGATCGTTCGGGTGCCCTGGCCGGTCGGACCCACGACGATCGACGCCGAGATCCACATCACGCCGTTCGGCGACGGCATCGTCCTCGAGATCGCCGCAGTTGCGAACGATGAGGAGTTCGGCGCCACCGAACGTCGCGCCGCGCAACGGTCACGACTCATGATCGACGCATTGCTCGATCCGTGTGTACTGCTCGAGGTTCGACGCGACGAGGCTGCGCACGGCGGGGTCGCGCTCACCTGCATCGACGCCAACGACGCCGCATGCGCCTTCCACCACGTCACTCGCGATCAGCTCATCGGCGCCGACTTCTCAGCCTGGGACATCGGACTCGTCCGGGCACTGCCACTCCTCGATGTGGCCGAGGGCAGCGGACCCATGACGCTGGAGGACTTCGAGGCAACGGGTCCCGACGGCGCGGCCCGCCGGTTCGACGTCCGAGGCGCCCGAGCGAACCACGGCGTGAGCTTCACGTGGCGCGACGTCACGCTGCGCCACGCCATCGCGATCGCACTGAGCGAGTCCGAAGAGCGGTTCCGGCTCGCCATGGAGAACGCCGCTGAGGGCATCTGTCTTGTGGCACCCGATGGCCGCCTGCTCGACGCGAACCCGGCGCTCTGCGAGATGTTGGGACGCACCGCCACCGACCTGCGCTCGCGAACCTGGCAGGAGCTGACCCATCCTGACGACCTCGCGCTCGACGAGTCGCTCGTGCAGGACGTCTTGGCCGGCCGGCGACGCAGGTACCGCATGCAGAAGCGCTACATCACGAGTTCCGGCGAGCCAGTCTGGGCGATTCTCTCGGTGTCCGCCGTCCGCGACGAGGCCGACCGCGTCCGGTACTTCATCTCACAGATCACCGACATCTCGGATCGAGTTCGCGCCGAGGAACACCTGGAGCAACAGGCGACCCACGACCAGCTCACCGGTCTTGCGAACCGGCTCGAACTCGACAGTGAACTCGAACGAGCGTTGGCGTCGGCACGACGATCGGACCGGCACGTCGCCGTGCTGATGATGGATCTCGACCGCTTCAAGTTCGTCAACGACTCGCTCGGCCATCGCGCCGGCGACGACCTGATCTGCGCCGCAGCCGATCGCCTGCGCGACACCGTTCGTGGCGGCGACCTGATCGTCCGGACGGGCGGCGACGAGTTCATCGTCGTGATGCGCGACCTGGACCGGCCGAGCGACGCGCTCCAGGGCGCGTGGCGGATCGTCGAGGCGTTCCGCCGACCCATCACGATCGCCGGCAACGATCTGCACACGACCATCAGCGTCGGCGTCGCCACCACCAAGGACGACGCGTCCGACAGCGACCTGATCGTGCATGCAGATGCCGCCATGTACGCAGCCAAGGACGCGGGCCGCGACACGGTCGGCGTGTTCGACGACGAACT
>CAJBIS010000450.1 GCA_903953195.1 uncultured Actinomycetes bacterium | reverse complement strand
GCCGCGGCCGGGTCAGCGAGCAGGGCGTCGAGGTTCGCCTGGCCGAGCGCATCGAACGCCGCGGTGTTGGGTGCCAGCAATGTGATAGGGCCCTCGGCGTTCACGTCGGCCTGGTCGTCGGCCGCCCCGACCAGCTTCAGGAGGCCGGCGAACTGACCGTCGCGAGTCAACAGGTCCGCCGTCGTCAGGTCGGCCGACTTGGGTGGCGGCTGCGTCGTCGGCGCGGTGGTGGTGGTCTCGTCGGACCCGCCGCTGCAGCTGAGAGCTGGCAGGACGGCCAGCACCGCAGCGGCCACGGCGAACGTGGCCCGCCTGCGGCGCCGGCGAACAGGACGGGTCGGATCGGGAGTGAGCTCTGCGGACACGCCGCCACCCTAGGGGGCCGTCGGGCCCGGGTGGCGGTCGACGGTGGTGCTTCGGCGCACGGCCCGAGGGGACCGGATCGAGCGGGTGGCGGTAGCCTGTGGGGCGTACCGAGAGGCGGTGCCGGGCGGCTGAACCCCATGGGACGGGCGCTCGAGGGGACAGTGGGGCCAGCGGCATGACGCTCCAACAGGGCATGCGAGCACTGCGGATCCTGGGCTACGGCCTGGCGGTCATCGCCGCGGTCGTCGTGTTCATCATGGGTGGCCGCGACGGCGGGCAGGACTGGCAGATCCCCGGTCTGGTGCTCATCGGTGTGCTCGTCGTGATCCTGCACTTCGCCACACAGCCGTTCATGCAGGAACCCGTCGTCACCCGCGAGATCGTCGAGTACACGACGGTTGGTTCGGTCGCTGCCGCCCGGCCCGTGGCCGCGGCCTCCACGACACCGATGCCGATCGGCCAACGCCTGCCCGACGTGGCTCCCAACCCGGTCGTCGACGCGGTGTTCCCCGACGCCGGCCGGGCCCATGCACCCGCGTACGCGCCGACCGATCAGACCGGCCTGCCCGCACTCCACGAGGTCCTGCCCGGACCGACGGCGCCGCCGCCGACATCGACCCCTCCATCCTTCGCTCCTCCGGCGCAGCCGGTCGCTCCCGCCGCCGCTCACCCGGCGGCTGAGGTCGCCGCCGTTGCCGGCGTCGCAGGCTCGTCGCCCGACTCGGTGCTCGTCGACCTGCGCACCGGTCACGAGGAGGACCCGATGGTGTTCCGCTTCGTCGAGGGTGATCCGTCCACAGTGGGCCGAGACGATGTGAGCGCACCGGCGGTCGAGTCCGGCGCGGTCGAGTCGCCCCCGCTCGCACCAGCGCAGGAGCAGTTCGCTGCTCAACCGCAGACGCAGGCCGCCCCGCAGCCTCCGGACGTTCATGTGCCACCAGCAGCGGCGCCACCCGCGCCGCCGCCACTGCCGCCACATCCTCCGGCCCCGCCGACCGGGTCGCCGTGGGCGCCACCGGCAGGCTGGGAACCGCCCCCCGCCCAGCAGCCTCCGCACGGTGGCTGAGCGCAACACGCTCCGGCGTCGCCGCTCCCTGCACACCCGCTTCGTCGGCATCGTCGGCGCGCTCGGGTTCGCTGCGGTGCTCGTGGCATGTGATTCGGCCACCGCTGTCGTCACCGTTGCGCCGGACCGTTCGGCGACCGTGGTCGTTGAGGTGGCGCCCCGCAAGGATCTGGAGCGTGGCCTGAGCGACCGCGTGGACTTCGACGAGGTCGCCCGAGAAGTCGACCGTCAGGTCACCCGGTTCGATGTGCAGCGGGTGTCGGTGGATGGGCGCGATGCCATCCGCATGTCGGCGACGGTCGACGACGTGTCGGAACTCGGTGGCGACTTCGCCGCGCAGACGGCCGCCGGGCCCATCAGGCTGTTCGAGCGGTTCGATGTCGCCGAGCTCGACGACGGGTGGGCGCTCGACGCACAGACCGTCGCGCCGTCGTCGATCCTCGGTGGGCTGCAGATCCCGGGACTCACGTTCGACCGCGACGTCACCGCGATGGTCCGGATCGTGCTGCCGGGACGGGTCGTGGCCACCAACGCCACCGAGACCACAGACGCCGGACCTGCGTGGCGCGTCGATCTGAACAGCCCCGTGCCGGTCCGCATGACCGAACGCACGGGCCCGGGCCAGCCGGTGAACCGCTGGTGGCTTCTGGCGGCAGGGGGCCTCGCCGCTGTCGTCGTCGGCGCGTTCCTGGTGCTGCGGTCCTCCGACGCCGACTCGGGTCGTCGGATCCGACGGTCGAAGGAGCCCCCGCGTCCCGAGGCTTCTTGGTCGCCGACCTCCGACGAGTCGCAGGCGGTGGTGCCGGTCGGTGGCACGGCCAACCTGGAGCCCGGCATGTACGACCTGCCCGAGGGCGTGGCCCACACCGCGTCGATCCCGGTCGGCGGCCGAGCGTGGGGAGCACAGCCCGAGGGCTCGAGCATCTCGCGAGACTCGGGCGCCGCCATGCTCGCCGCCGGGCGCGACCGGCCGTCGACGTCGCGTGATGGTGCATCGACGGCACTCGACGTCGAGACGGCATCGTCGGAGCTCCCGGAAACGAGTTCGGCCACCTCGTCGGCCACGCGCATCGGATCGTCATCGGCGGGGCCGCGTGAACGAGCGGCGCGCCCGCCGAGCGCCGCACCGCAACCGCCACCCGGCTGGTACCCGGACCCCGAGGACCCGGCCACGTCACGTTTCTGGAACGGCGCCGACTGGACGGAGCACACACGATGAGATCACCGGTCGAGGTCGCCGCCGCACTGCGCGACGCCGTCGCCACTGGCGTGCGCGGCAAACCCGAGGTCATCGACCTCTCGCTCACCGCGCTGCTCAGCGGCGGGCATCTGCTCGTCGAGGACCTGCCCGGGACCGGCAAGACGCTGCTGGCCCGGTCGATGGCCGCGGCGATCGGCGGTCGATTCGGCCGCGTGCAGTGCACGCCCGACCTGCTGCCCACCGACATCACCGGCACGTCCGTCTACCGGCCGGGTGACGCCAGTTGGGAGTTCCGGCCCGGGCCGGTGTTCGCGAACGTGGTGCTGGTCGACGAGATCAACCGGGCGTCGCCACGCACGCAGGCCGCGCTGCTCGAACCCATGGAGGAGCACCAGGTCAGCGTCGACGGCACGACGTGGCAGCTGCCCGAACCGTTCTTCTGCGTCGCCACGCAGAACCCCTACGGGCAGGTGGGCACGTTCCCGTTGCCCGAGAGTCAGCTGGATCGGTTCTCGATCGTGTTGTCGGTCGGCCTCCCGGACCGTGCCGCCGAGCGCGAGATCCTGACCGGTGTCGGCGGCGTCGACGCCCTCGACCAGATCACGCCGGTCACCTCGCCCGAGGAGGTGGCGGCGACCGTGGCGGCGGTGCGTGCGCTCTACTGCGCCGAGGCCGTGACCGAGTACGTGCTCGACCTGGTCGCGGCGTCACGATCCGACCGTCGGTTGGGGAGCGGCGCGTCGCCGCGTGCTGCGGTGGCGCTCGTGCACCTGGCCCGGGCCCGGGCGGTCGTCGCGGGACGCGACTACGTGACCCCGGACGACGTGCAGGCGGTGTTCCGCCACGGGCTCGCACACCGGGTGTCCGCCGGCGAGCGGGTCGAGTCGAACGTCGCGTGGCAGGCGCTCACCGAGATCCTGTCGAACGTCCCGGTGCCCCGACCGGCGCAGTGACGCGCGAGTCGACACCGTGACGAACTGGTCCGCACCGTGAAGCTCCGGCCGACGCTCCTGGGCATCGCCCTCGGTGTCGCACTCGTCGCCGTCGCCGCCCGCGCCCCGTCGGTCGCCGACCCGCAGCTCGCCGGTGCCGTCGTCGCGGTCGCCGTGATGGTGCTCGCCGTCGGGGTGTGCTGGCCGGTGGTGGCGCTGCTCGGAACACGGCTCCGCATCGAGACCGCTGCCGAGGACGTGCTCGTCGGCGACACCACGGTGGTTCGCGTGCGGGTCGAACGCGGGCCGTCGTCGTTGCGGCTGCGCTATCGGGGCGCGGACCAGGAGGCGGTGTGGTGCGCGGCACCGAGGACGGTCGACCTGCCCGTCCGCGTCGACCAGCGCGGCGTGCTGGTTGCCCTCGATGTGGACGTCGTCACCGACGGACCGTTCGGTGTGCTGCGCGCGTGGCGCACGCTGCGCCTGCCACTCGAGGCGCCGTTGTACGTCGCGCCGTCGCCGTTGCACGCGCAGGTCGACCTGGGTGTCGTGTCGGAACTCGCCGATGGCGACCCGGTGGCGTCGCTGCGGGCCGGTGGCGACACGATCCGGTCGGTGCGTCCGTACGTGCCGGGCGACCCCGCCCATCTGGTTCACTGGCCGACCTCGGCGCGGCTCGGCGCGCCCGTCGTGCGCGAGTTCGAGCCGCCGAGCCCGCCCGGTGTGGCGGTCATCGCCGACCTGAGTGCGGGCGGTGCTGCGGCCGAGGCCGTGGCGTCACGCGCCTCGGGTGTGGTGCGCGACGCGCTCGCGCAGGGCGGCCGAGTGGTCCTGTGCACATCGGGACTCGACGGCCCCGTCGCCCGTGACCTGCGCAGCGTGCACGACGCGGACCGACAACTCGCCGCGGCCATGGGTGGTGCACCGGCGTCGCCACCGCGTGGCTGGGACGTGGTGGAACTGGTGGCCGGGTGAGCGCGCCGACGAACCCGGGGGCGTCCTGGCAGCCCGCCG
>CAJBIS010000449.1 GCA_903953195.1 uncultured Actinomycetes bacterium | reverse complement strand
GCGGCCGCGGCCGCGCCGACCGCCATCTCGGCGAACCGTGTGTCGGTCCCCATGTAGGCCCGGTTGGTGTACTCGCCACCCGAGATCACGATCATCCAGATCGTTCCGAGGGACGCGGCCGCGATCATCGCGATCGCGAACCGGTCGAGCGCCACGCCGCGGTCGTGTCCACCCCGTCGGCCCCGGCGCCACCACGCGACGCCGACCGCGGCGAGCGGCACGATCAGGTACCACTGCTCCTCGATCGCGAGACTCCACAGGTGCTGGAGCGGCGATGGTGCACCGGTGAACAGCGCGGCGTAGTCGGTGCCGCCGACGATGAACCGCCAGTTGATGACGTAGAGGACTGCCGCCAGCGTGTCGCCGGGGAGGTCTGCGATCTGGCGCTCGGTCGCGGCGATGGGGGCGAGGAGCAGGACGCCCAGCAGCAACAGGTACGCCGCCGGGAGCAGTCGCCGCGCCCGTCGGTTCCAGAAGTGACCGAGTGCGACGTCGCCGGTCGACATCTGCTCTCGGAGCAGCAGCGAGCAGATCAGGAACCCCGAGAGCGTGAAGAACGCGGAGACGCCGAGGAACCCGCCGTGGGTCCACGATCGCATCCACCCGATTCCGTCGAGGCCGGCGCCGTGGTAGAGCACCACCGCCAGCACGGCGGCGCCGCGGATGCCGTCGAGTGCCGGCTGGTGGGTCAGGGTCGGGACCGTGGCGGGCTGTTCGCCCGGACCACGATCCATCGTCGCCGTGGATCGGATGCTCCACCCCGAGCCTCGCCCACTCACGCCTGCAGAGGCTAGTGCCGGGGCCGCTCGGAGCAGCGGCACGCAGTTCCCGGTCGGCGCCGAACCGTTCGTGCCGCATGGTGGGATCGGCCCAGTGCCCGAGTCCTCGGATGCCGGTGCGCGAGACTCGGCGAGCGTGATCGAGGCGTCCGAGGAGCAGACCAGCGGGCGTTGGCGCGACGTTCTGGCGTTGCTCGTGCTGGGCGCAGTGGTCCTGCTGCCGCTCCCGGCGCTGCTGCGGGCGTCCGGGGCGCCGATGGAGGAGGGCTTCATGCTCGCCTTCCCCGAGCAACTGCTGCAGGGTCGGCTGCCGCACCGGGACTTCCTCCATCTCTACGGGCCGGGGGCGCTCTGGGTGCTCGCGGCCGCCTACCGGGTGCTGGGAGCGACCATCGGCGTGGAGCGCGGCGTCGCGGTCGCCCAGGATCTCGTGGTCGTCGGTGCGCTCTGGATCGCGTTGCGGCCGCGCGGACGATGGTTGGCGACGGCGGCGGCGGGGACCGCAGCTGTGATCCTGCTCCCGCTCGGGCTCGCCGCCCTGGCGTGGAACGGCGCGCTCGCCGCGGCGCTCGCCGCGTTGGCATTGCTCGTGCTCGCGGATCGATGTTCCGGCCGTCCACGAACCGTGGCGATCGTCGTCGCGGGTGTGCTCGCGGCGACCGCCGTCCTCTACCGGCCCGACATGGTGCTGGCGGTGGTCGCGGCGCTGGTGGTGTGGATGTTCCAACTCGACCGCGGAGATCGCATCCGGCTGGGTGCCGGTTTCGTGGTCACGTCGCTGCTCTGGCTGGTCCACCTGGTCACCTCCGGTCCGAGCGAGTCGTTTCGCGGGATGTTCCTCGAGCCCGTGTTCTCTCTGCGTGGCGGGCGTTCGCTGCCGGTGCCGCCCTCGTGGGACCGCATCGACGGGTTCCTGCAGCGAGCGGGCACGATGGCTGTGCCGCCGTGGCCGGTGCCCATGCTGAGCGAGTCGGCGCAGATCGTCGTCTGGTTCTGGCTGATCCCGTGTTCGATCGTGCTTGCGCTCGTCGCAGCCTGGCGTCTCTGGCGGACCGAACCCGCGGCCCCGGCCACCCGCGCCTACCTGCCCCTCGCGGTGTACGCCGCGCTGCTGTTGCCTCAGGCGTTGCAACGTCCCGACACGACCCATCTGTCATGGGTGTCGGCGGTGACCTTCCCGGCGGCGATCGCCGCGGTGCCGGTGCTGCTGGTGTGGGCCCGGCCCTCGATGTCGCGTCGTCTCGGCAACGGTGTCGCGATCGGCGCCGCTGCCGTCGTGCTCGTCGTCGTGATCCCGTTCTTCCCGTTCCGCACCTACGTGGAGGCCGCCGGCCACACGCTCTCGGGCACCGCCACGGGGTTCGACGTCCGGCGTGGCGACCGCACGTTCCCGTACGGATCAGCCGCTGACGCGGCGGCGGCGCAGCAGGTGGTCGACGAACTCGACGCCCGGGCCCGGCCCGGCGAGTCGATCGTGGTCGGGACGAACGATCTGTCGCGCACGGTGTACAGCGACGCGTGGATCTACCACCTGTTTCCGGATCTGGTCCCCGGGACCCGCTACATCGAGATGGACCCGGGACTCGCCGACGGAGTGGACAGCGAGCTCCCCGCCGAGCTCGCTGCGGCCGACTGGTTGATCCTCAGCGACGTGTGGTCCGACTGGGACGAGCCCAACGACTCCCGATCGTCGCGTTCGCAGGCGGCCAACGACGTGGTGGCGTCCTCGTTCTGTGAGGTCACCGCCAACGACCGCTTCCGACTGCTGCAGCGCTGCGACCGCTGATCAGCCGGTGCCGATCAACCCGGTGCCGATCAGCTGGCACCGATCAACGCGGTGCGGATCAACGCATTGCACATCAACGCGGTGCGAGCCACAGGCTGATCCGGTTGCCTCGCAGCTCCGACGCACGGCGCACCGTCTCGGCGAGCTGAGCCGTGTCCTGCCCGTCGACGGTGAACACGCCGGCGTCGAGCAGGCCGGCCACACCGTTCGACGACAACGCAGCGGTGGGATCAGTTCGGAACTCCTCGACGATGGCGTCGAACCGCTGGGTCCGTTCCTCGTCGGACAGCCCGCCAGCGGGCCGGAGGTCCGACGGCCGGATCGTCCCGGCGAGATCGGCGACCCGTTGCTCGATCGACGCGGCCTCCTCGGGCGAGGCGACCGAGGTGGTCGCGAGCAGGCGCGCTCCGGCGGAGGGAGGCGAAGCACCGGCGGGCTGCATCGTCAGGATCCACGGCTCGGTGCCGGTGCTGCGACGGCCCTCGCCGGTCTGCTGCAGTTGACCGGCATCCGTGATCCCGACGCGGACGCCGGCCTCGTCGAGCGCGTTGATGATCCCGGGTGACACGAAGAGCTCGCGACCGGTGGTGCCGCCGGCGAGTTCGATGGCGTCGAGACCGGTGAGTTGCGGTCCGGCCGCAGACCACAGCTGCTCGAGCAGCGCCCGGTCGGCGGGGAGGCTGCCCGAGAGGTCGTCGTGGTGTGAGGGCACGGTCGCCAGCGCCGCGACGGCCGTCACGGCCAGGAACGTGAGGGCTGCGCCGATCGGAGTCGGGGGCCGTGTCCCGGCACGTCCGGTCGGTTCAGAACTGGTCCCGTCGGAACCGGTCCCGTCAGGGCTGGCGTGTTCAGCACGGTGTGGGGCGCGTCGAGTGGTGACCGTTCGCTGCAGCCACTCGGCGGGACCCGTCACCCAGGTGGCCCACGTCAGCGCGGCGAGCGGCCAGATCCACCGGACGTTCGAGAGGCGGAGGCCGAGCAGGAACGTGGGCAGGCG
>CAJBIS010000448.1 GCA_903953195.1 uncultured Actinomycetes bacterium | reverse complement strand
GGTCGCCGGCGGGACCCGGGATCACACGGTCGGCGACGTGGATGCCCTGACGGCTGGGCATGCCGAGCGTTGCGGCCCGGCGCATGTCGCGGCGGCGTTGATCGACGTCGTCGGCGCTGGTGGTCACGCCGAGCTTCTCGCCGACGGCCATCATCGCCTGGACCCGTCGATTCAGGACCCGGCCGTCGACGGTGATCGGGGAGGCACCGACGATGCGGTCGACGAGCGCATCGGGGAGCGCCAACGCTCGACGCGCGGCTCGAGTGGTCAGACTGGCTCGTTCTCGTGTCACGTCGACTCCTCCGCGCGGGCACCGCCCCGAGGGACCAGTATCGCGGGTGGCCGCGGGTCGATCACGTGACGCCGCCGGGCCGGCGGGCGTCGCGCCGTGTGCGAGACGGTGAGAAGTCCGGGCGGGTCGACCCGCTACGGTCGCAGACATGACTGCGGAACACGCCGATGCCCTGATCCTGTTCGGGATCACGGGTGACCTGGCCTACAAGAAGCTCTTCCCGGCGCTCTACCACCTGGTCGAGAAGGGAAAGATCGTCGGTCCGATCGTCGGCGTGGCGTCGACGGACATGACCATGCAGGCGCTGCAGGAGCGCATCGAGGCCTCGCTCGCCGACGACGGCACCACCACCGAACCGTCGGTCCTCAACGACCTGTTCGGGCGGCTGCACTACGTGGCCGGTGACTACCGGGAGCCGACCACCCTCGACCAGGTCGCCGCACTCGTTCAGGACGCCCGGCTGCCGGTCTGCTACCTGGCGATCCCGCCGTCGTTGTTCGCGACCGTGACCGAGGGACTGGCCCGCGTGGGCCTCGCGGATCGCGCCCGACTCGTGCTCGAGAAGCCGTTCGGCCGCGATCTCGAGTCGGCCCGCGAGCTCAACCGCATCGTGCTCGGCTGCGTGAGTGAGGACCGGGTGTACCGGATCGACCACTTCATCGGGAAGGAGCCGGTGCTCAACCTCTTGGTGTTCCGGTTCGCGAACGCGCTCATGGAACCGATCTGGAACCGGCGTCACGTCGCCCGCGTCGAGGTGACCATGGCGGAACACTTCGGCGTCGAGGGTCGCGGCAAGTTCTACGACTCGGTCGGTGCGCTGCGCGACGTCGTGCAGAACCATCTGCTGCAGGTGGTGAGCCTGCTCGCCATGGAGCCACCCGTGTCGTTGGACTCCGATGCGCTCCGCGATGAGCACACCAAGGTGATCAGCGCGACGTCCGTGAAGGATGTCAGCAAGGTCGTGCGCGGCCAGTACGTCGGGTACCGCGACGAGGAGGGCGTGGCCCCGGACTCCGACACCGAGACGTTCATCGCCATGGAGCTCGCCATCGACACCTGGCGCTGGGCTGGCGTGCCGTTCCTCATCCGGACCGGCAAGGCGCTGCCGCAGACGGTGACCGAAGCCTGTGTGGTGCTGAACGATCCGCCGAAGCTGCTGTTCTCCGATGGGAACGAGCCGGTGCAGCCCAACCGCTTCCGGTTCCGGCTCGGACCCGATGCGATGGTGCAGCTCGAGCTGCAGTTCAAGGCGCCGGGGGAGCAGATGCTGACCCGCACCGTCGACCTGGACGTCGATGGTCGTCAGGCGCCGTCGGGCTCACCGCCCTACGAGCGGCTCATCGGTGACGTCATCGTCGGTGATGCCCGCCTGTTCGCCCGGCAGGACACGGTCGAGGAGTCGTGGCGGGTGGTGCAGCCCATCCTCGACGACCCGCGGCCGGTGCTGCCGTACTTCCGTGACAGCTGGGGTCCGCCCGAGGCGTTCTCCGTCGTGCCGGGTGACGACGACTGGATCCCGAACCTCGAACCCCACGAGTGACCCGGCGACGCGCTCACGCTGGCGTCGACGGTGTGATGACGGCGCGTCAGCGCCGTCGCCGACGATGAGGTGAGGCGCCGGTCGTCTGCACCGGCGCGGCGCCGTCCAGGTCGAAGCTGAATCGCTCGTCGACGCGGCGCAGGCGCACGATCGGCAGGTCGGGGAGTGCCCGGTCGGTGACGACCACGACCCGGTCGGCGTCGCGGCCCGCTCGTTCCGCCACGGCGGCGAGCCAGGCGTTGGTGCCGTCCTTGGTGCCGGCGGGCGCGCACACGACCGCCCCGGTCACGATGTCGTGGTCGAACGCGTCCTGGTCCGAGTCGGGGAGCGCCCACTTGATGGCGGGATCGGCCACGACCGCGACCGTCACGTCCGGGTGCTCCCGTCGGAGGTCGTCGATGGCGGCGTGCAGCTGACCCAGCGACGGTGCGACGCGCCGCCAGCCGGCGACGGTGTCGGCGTCGAGCAGCACCGTCGTCCGGCGGGGGGTGCGGGGAGGGGCGGCCACGGGGGTGGACGGTACTCGGCGCGACCGTAGGCTCGGACGCATGCCGCAGGACCACGATCCCACCAGCACCCCCGACGAACACCCGGCACCCGACGGCGCGATCCAGCCGATCCTCGACGCGCCGCTGCGCAACTTCCTCACCGAACGGCGAGCCGCCGGTCGTGCCGCTCGCAAACGTCGACCCCGGTCGGACTTCGCCGGTTGGGCGCCCGCGGCGCATCGCCCCGACCCGGTGGCGGTGCTGGAGTCGCAGATCCCGAGCCGTCTGCAGCAACTCATCCCGGAGCGCCACCGGCGCATGCTGGAGAGCGCCTTCGCCTTCTATCGGGGCGGTGCCGCGATCATGGCGGCCGATCTGGGCGCGCTGCCGAACACCGGGCTCGAGGTGCAGCTGTGCGGTGATGCCCACCTGGCGAACTTCGGACTCTTCGGGTCGCCCGAGCGGGCGCTCGTGTTCGACCTCAACGACTTCGACGAGACGCACCCGGGTCCGTGGGAGTGGGACGTCGTGCGGCTGGCGGTGAGCGCGCTGCTGCTGGGGCGTGACCGCGGGTGGGACGACGAGGTCCAGCACGGTCTGGTGGTGGCGACGGTCGCGTCGTACCGGACGGCGATGCGTTCGTTCGCCCAGATGCGCAACATCGACATCTGGTACTCGATGATGCGCGTCGAGCAGATGGCGAGCCAGGTCGAGGACCTTCGGTCCCGCCGCCGGCTCGAGCGGACGGTGGCCAAGGCCCGCGCCAACGACACCCGACGAGCGGTCGAGAAGTTCACCGAGGTGGTTGGTGACCGTCGCTTCTTCCGTCACCAGCCACCCACGATGTATCGGCTCGACGAGTTCTACGGTCCATCGCACCGCGACCAGATCAAGCATCAGATCTACCAACTCTTCGGTGCCTACGTGGACTCGCTGTCGCCGGAACTCCAGCATCTCGCCCCCATGTACCAGCTGCGCGACGAGGCGCTGAAGGTGGTCGGTGTCGGGAGTGTCGGCACCCGCTGCTACGTCGCGCTGGCCCGCGGCCGCGACGAGAACGATCTGATGATCCTGCAGATCAAGGAGGCGCAGGAGTCGGTGCTGGCGCCGTACTGGACGTCACCCCCGATGGACAACGAGGGGGAGCGCGTCGTGAACGGCCAGCGGCTCATGCAGGCGGCCTCGGACCCGTTCCTCGGCTTCGCGCGCATCGACCCGCACGACTTCTACGTCCGTCAGTTCCGTGACATGAAGGGGTCGGCCGACCTGACTCGCATCCGACGCCAGGCCGCCGGCGACTATCTGCGCAACTGTGGCTGGACGCTGGCGAGAGCGCACGCCCGCTCCGGCGACTCGGTCGCGATCGCCTCGTATCTGGGGTCCACGGACAGGTTCGACCGGGCGATGGTGGAGTTCTGCCGGGACTACGCCGACCAGGTGCAGGTCGACTACGAGGCGTTCGAGGCCGCGGCCAACTCGGGCCGCATCGAGGTCGCGCCGACACCGGCGGTCTGAGCGTCGAGTTCGCGGTGGCGTTGGTACGCCCATCCCGGACCGCGGAGCACGAACGACAACCGGTCGGGCCAGTTGTCGGCGGTCGCCACGTCGTGGGCGATGCTGGCGTGCTCGTGGGTGGCGATCCGCACGGGGTCGTAGGTGTCGATGTTCTTCGTGAGCCCGTAGACCACGGGCTCGGAGGCGTCCTCGGCGGTGAACGTGCCGAACATGCGGTCCCAGATGATGAGGATGCCACCGTGGTTGCGGTCGAGGTACCGGCGGTTGCTGCCGTGGTGCACTCGATGGTGTGACGCCGAGTTCAACCACCGCTCGAACACGCCGATCCGGTCGATCGCGTCCGTGTGGATCCAGAACTGGTAGATCAGGTTGAGGGCTCGGGCCTGCACGATGAGGCGGGGTCGCACACCCAGCAGCGCGAGCGCGCCGTAGGGGAGGAACGTCCCGAGCGCGTCGGCGACGGGCTGCCGCAGTGCGGTGGACAGGTTGTAGTGCTCGCTCGAGTGGTGCACCACGTGGATCGCCCACATGTACCGACTCGTGTGCATGAACCGGTGGTTCCAGTAGTAGAAGAAGTCCCAGCCGACCATCGCCGCGGCCCAGCCGAGCGGCCCCTCGCCGAGGTCGGGCAGCACCCGGTGCTCGAAGAGCTTCTTGGAGGTGGTCCGTGCGGCGAGCGTGCCGCACACCGCCGCACCAGCGGTGGCGATCGAGGCGACCGCCGTCGAGCCCGCCACCTTCCGAGCCTGTTGTGCGATCCGTCGCCACCGACGCGACTCGAGCTGCCGACTCGGCGGGGGTGCGACGCCGGCGCGCGTCTCATCGGTGCCGGTGGACGCGTCGGGGAGCTCGCCGGCCTCGAGTCCGTCGGCCTTGGCCGCGGCCACCCGGCCCACGACGTCGGCGGCGATGGTGGCCATGGCCGCGGCACCCGCGGCGACCAGCACGGCCCGCCGCCGGCGGCGATTGGTGAGATCGAGACGCTGCACGAGCGGTGGGAACACCAGGGGGGCGATCAGGCTCGCGGACCCCATGGTGAGGCTGGCGATGGTGTCCTTGACCGTGTAGTCACCGGCCGTCGGGCCGGTGCTCTGTTCGCGACGGCTGTGGTGCACGGCCTCGGCGGCCATGGACG
>CAJBIS010000447.1 GCA_903953195.1 uncultured Actinomycetes bacterium | reverse complement strand
GAGCCGAGCCCGCTCGAGCTGTCATTCAGTGAGGTGCGCCGACTGCTCTCGCCGGCGTTCGAGGGGTCTGCCTCGCGTTCCGACCTCGGATTCGGTTCGGTCGTGGTCGCCCCGGCCATGCCGGTCGCCAACGTGCCCGCCCGAGTGGTGTGCATCCTCGGACTCGACGCCGAGGCCCTGCCCGTCGGCCGGACCTCAGGCGACGACCTGCTGGCGCAGTCGCTCGCAATCGGCGACCGCGACCGGCGCGCCGATGTGCGCGCCGACCTCCTGGCCGCGGTGACGTCGGCACGTGAGCACCTGCTCATCACCTGCACGTCTCGCAATGTGAGGACGAACGTCGCCGTCCCGCAGGCGGTCGTGCTCGAGGAGTTGCTCGACGCGGTGTGTGCGCTCACGGGCCGAGCACGTGAAGAGCTGGCGAACGGTCCGTCGCCCGTCATCTGCGACCACCCGCGCCAGTCGTTCGCCGAGGCGAACTTCACGAGCGATTCCGATGGGCAGCCGTTCGGATTCGATCCGGTGGCTCTCGAGGGGGCACGGACGCTCCGCCAGTCGTCGGGGACCATCGCCGGTGTCGCAGGCCCGCAGACGCTGGTCGAGTCGCCGCTGGCACTCGCCGCTGACGAGGACACTCCGGTCGACCTCGACGACCTCCGGCGCTTCTACCGTCATCCGGTTCGGCACTTCCTGAATCGCCGGCTGAACGTCGTGGTGCCGCGGAAACGGTCCGGCACCGATGACGGGCTTCCCGTTTCGCTCGACGGCCGTGACCGCTCAGCCATCGGTTCCGCGATCTACCGTGCCGTGCTCGCCGGCGGCGGGACCGAGGCGCTCGCAGCCGGCGATCTCAGCGGCCTCCCGGACGAGGTCGGTGAACTCCTCGACTCGTTCCGCGCCCGTGGCGCGTTCCCGCCCGATTCCATTCTCGATCCCTCACTCGAGGAGCTGACCGCAGAGGTGTCGGAGTTGCTCGGCCGTGCCGACGAACTCGGCGTGCGTGCCGCCAGTGATGAGCACCATCTGGTCGAGACACAGCTCGCCTCGGGTGAGCGGCTCATCGGCATGGTCACCGACTGCATCGGGGGTCAGCACCCGGGGCCGATGGAGGTCTCGTTGTCCAAGGGGTCCGCCAGGAGCCGGCTCGGTCTCGCCATCGACCTGCTGGCCCTGACCGTGCACGACCCGGGCGTCGACTGGCGCAGCGTCTACCTGGCCCGGCCAGAGGGAACGTCGAAGAAGTTCGTCGTCGAGGCCCGGAGGGTTCGCGGCGACTCGCCTGACGAGCGGCACGCCTCGGCGGACCGCGCGCTCCAGATCCTGATCGGGCAGTATCGGGACGGTCAGCGACTCGCGCTCCCGCTGTTCGGTGCGACGTCACGTGTCGTGTTCACCGGAACGTCGTCCGCTGCGGCCAAGGTCTGGGAGACCTCACCCTTCTCGCCGGTCGATGGCGAGGACATCGATCCGTATCACGTGCGTGCCTTCGGTGAACTGACC
Organism: uncultured Actinomycetes bacterium; assembly: GCA_903953195.1. GTDB lineage: Bacteria > Actinomycetota > Acidimicrobiia > Acidimicrobiales > Microtrichaceae > SXMI01. Next base: position 4,329 of record CAJBIS010000447.1, on the reverse strand, counting down.
TTCATCGAGCTCGACGGCCTCGATGTCGACGGATTCACGCTGCGCACTGAAGCACGGCGGCTCTGGGGAACGCTCGACGAGGTGCTCATCGACGGTGTACTCGATCGCGAGGCCGGATCATGAGCGCGCCGAGTCCGTTCGAGGTGTCGGACCCGCTCCCCATCGGCGCGACGACGCTCATCGAGGCCAGCGCCGGAACCGGCAAGACCTACGCGCTCACCGCACTCACCACGCGGCTCGTCGTGGAGCACGACGTCCCGATCGGCCGCATCCTCGTCGTCACGTTCACGAACGCTGCGACCGCCGAGCTGAAGGAGCGCATCCGTCAACAGCTCGTCGACACCGAGCGCCACCTCGCCACGCCGGAGTCGACCGAGCAGGTGACTCAGGACCCGATCCTGGTGGCGATCGGCACGGACATCACCGACGACGAGCGGGACCTCCGTCGTGAGCGCGCCGCTCGTGCCGTCCGGGACTTCGACACCGCGACAGTCAGCACCATCCATGGCTTCTGCTCGATCGTGCTCAGTTCGCTCGGCGTGCTCGCCGGGCGGAACGACGAGGCGGTGCCGGCCGAGACCGACGCCGAACTGGTCCGTCAGGTGTGCGCCGACCGGTACTTCATGCAGGCGAGCGAGAGCGCCGTACCCGGTGGCGAGTCACTCGAGGGGCTGGTGAAGCTGGTGCGGAAGGCCCGTTCGACGCCCGGGTGCATAGTCGAAGCGGCGTCCGGCCAGCCCGACGAGGTCGAACTGGCTCGCCTGGTTCGACTCTGCGTCTACGAGGTCGATGGCCTACTGACCCAGACGTGCGGTCAGTCCTTCGACACGCTGCTCACCGCGACATTGGACGCACTCGAAGCACAGCCCGAGATCGCCGAGCAGGTGCGCCGTCAGTTCGATGCCGCGCTCATCGACGAGTTCCAGGACACCGACCCGGTCCAGTGGGCCATCTTCGACCTGCTGTTCGGTGCCGGCTCGCCGGAGTCCACGATGGTGCTCGTCGGCGACCCGAAACAGGCGATCTACTCGTTCCGTGGCGGCGACGTCTACACGTACCTGAGCGCCAAGCGCGACGCCGATGAACGATCGCTGGCCACCAACCAGCGGTCCGATCATCAGGTCGTCGCAGCCATGAACGCGTTGGGTGCCGGTGAGCACTTCGGTGAATCCGACATCGCCTTCGTCGAGGTGGAGCCGGCGCCCCGGCTCGCAGGGCGACACCTCGTCGACAACAGCGGGGCCACGATCTCCGGCGTCGAGGTCCGGTGCCTGGTCAGCCCGGACGCGACCGATGACGGCAAGCTGGCCGCGGCGTCGGTTCGGCGGCGGATCGCCGGTGATCTGGCCGCGCGCGTCCAGCAGCTGCTCACCGGCGCCCCGGACGCCGACGGTGTGGTGACTCGCGCGCTGATGCCGGGCGACATCGCGGTGTTGATCGGTGGCAAGCACGAGGCGGACGTCATCGTCACCGAACTGCGCCGGCGCAACATTCCGGTGGTCGTGCGTGCGGGCGACAGCGTCGTCGACAGCGAGGCCGCTGAGCAGTGGCGGACGCTGTTGCACGCGCTCGACCGTCCCGCCGATGTCCGGCGGGCGCTGGCGGCCACGCTCGGCTGGTTCTTCGGCTGGTCGATCGATCAGGTGGTGGAGTCGATGGGTGCCGACGACGGCGACTCGGGCACCGACACCGGGACGGCTGCGCTGGCCGAACTGCAGCACACACTGCATGAATGGGCTGCGCTGCTCGCCGCTGACGGGATGCCCGCACTGTTCGCAGCGGCTCGTCGGTCGCACCGGATGCTGCCTCGCCTGCTCGCAGCACCACTCGGCGAACGGAACCTCACCGACCTCGAGCACCTCGCCGAGCTGGTGCACGCCGAGGCGAATGGTCGGCGAGGACTGTCGCCCGCTGCCGCGCTGGGCATCATCGACAACATCGACGGGGCCGACTCCGGCGAACAGGCCGCTGACGCGGTGCAGCGCCGGATCGAGTCCGATGCCGCAGCGGTGCAGATCATGACGATCCACGGTTCCAAGGGCCTCGAGTTCCCCGTGGTCATGCTGCCGGGGCTGTGGTCCGGCGGCAAGCGGGTCGAGGCGGCGTCGCCGTTCGCCTTCCACGATCGGAGCCGCGAACAGCGCGTGCTCGATGTGTCGAATGGGAAGCACACGGTCGAGGGGCCGCGCGGCGGCATCAAGGACGAGCCGATCCCGGACTTCGTTCCGCGCGAGGAGACGGAGCGCCAGAACTGCGGCGACCAGCACCGGCTCACCTACGTCGCCATGACCCGGGCCGCGCACCTGAGCGTCGTCTGGTGGGCGCCGATGACGGGTCTGACCCGCACCAATCGGGCCGGCCTGACCCGTCTGCTGCTCGGGGCGGGCGACCTTCCCGCGAACGCAGACCTCGACCTGGGGAATGCGGACGACGTGATCGATCGGATCCGCGGACGGGTGGCCGATCGTGGAGCGTCCGACGTCGTGCGCGTCATCGAGGTGACCGGCAGCAGGGCGCCGGTCGACCGGTACGTTCCGGCCGGCGATGGGGGCGAGGCCCCCGAACTCCGGGTGGCGCAACTCGAGCGGGCCCCACGGCGCGACGCGCACCGGTGGTCGTTCTCGCAGCTCTCGAACGCGTCGACCGGCGTCTCGGTCCATCGCGGAGCGGCTGACACCACTCGCGACGCCGCGGACGACCGTGGTGCCGGCGACGAGCCGATCGGTGCCGTTGACGAGACTCAGCCCCCTGCGCTCGCACCGGCGTTGGATCCGTCGTGGTCGAACACACCGCTGCTCGAAGGCCTCGGTGGCGGCACCGCGTTCGGCAACCTGGTCCACGAGATGTTCGAACACCTCGACTTCGCCTCGGATGACGTCGAGGGAGCGATCGGCGACTGGCTCGACAACCAGCATCGGTTCGCCATCGATGACGAACAACGCCAGCGTCTGCCCGTCGAACTGCATCGCGTGCTCGACACGCCGATGGGGCCGGCGTTCGGCGACCTGACGCTCGGACGGCTCCGACTGTTCGAGCGACTCAACGAGCTGGACTTCTACATGCCGCTCGCGCCCGATGATGCCGTGGCGGCGCGCCGGATCGGCGACGTCATCGCCGAGCATCTGTCAGCGGATCACCCCCTCCGCGGCTGGGCCGAGCGGCTCGCGCTCGGGCTCGCGCCCATCCGGCTGCACGGTTTCATGAACGGCAGCATCGACCTGACGCTTCGCTACGACCTGAACGGGACGACCCGCTATTCGGTCGTCGACTACAAGACGAATCGGCTCACCGTCCCGGGTGCCGAGCCCGTCCTTGCGGACTACCACCCGGATCGGCTGCCGGCGGCGATGGCGCACAGCAACTATCCGCTGCAGGCACTCATCTACTCGGTGGTGCTGCACCGCTACCTGACGTGGAGGCTGCCCGGCTACACGCCGGAACAGCATCTGGGGGCGGTCGGTTATCTGTTCGTGCGCGGCATGTGTGGCTCCGATGCGCCACGTGATGCGTCCGGCGTTCCGGCCGGCGTCTTCTCGTGGATGCTTCCCGGTGGTCTGGTCCCGGCGCTCAGCGATCTGCTCGCCGGCCTGGCTCCGGCGGGTGCTGCGCCGGTTGCGGAGAGCGCGTCATGACCGCGCCGACGTACGTTCCCGCCGAGGTCGCGCCGCTCGACCCGTACGTGCAGGCCGGTGTGTTCGGCGCCACCGAGGTGCACGCGCTCACCACCTGTGTCACCGCCGCCCGGGCGAGCGGCTCCGATCCGCACCCTGACGTGCTGCTGGCGCTGGCACTCGCCGTCCGGGCGCCCTTGCACGGTCACGTGTGCGCGGACCTGTTCGAGGTCGCCGACACGGTCGTCACGAGCGACCAGTCCGAGGCCGAGTCCGAGGACGGAGCGGTCGCAGCGGCTTCTGGCACCGAGATGACGACCGGGTCGATCGACGAGCCGGGGGAGCGAGCCGGAGCGCTCGACTGGCCCGAGCCCAACGCGTGGCTCGCCGCAGTCGCCGCCTCGCCGCTCGTGAGGAACCTGGACGCCGGTGCGCCGACTCGTGACGACGGTCCGCTCGTCCCCTTCGTGCTCGAGCGCGGGCGTGTCTACCTGGCCCGATTCTGGGTGCTCGAACGGTACGTGGCCGCTGATCTGCGTCACCGCAGCCGACTGGCCGACGAGGACATCGCCGACGGGGCTGCGAACGCCGGACGTAGCGGCTGGGATGAGGCGATGGGGGTCGCTCGCTCGACCGCGCTCGAACTCTTCCCGGACTCCGCCGACACCGACGCCAGTCAGCGCGACGCGGTGCTGGCCGCGCTCGATCGGGACTTCGT
>CAJBIS010000446.1 GCA_903953195.1 uncultured Actinomycetes bacterium | reverse complement strand
GCGTTGTTGACCAGGATGTCGAGCCGGCCGAACTGGTCGACCGCCTGGGCGATCATCTCGCCGGACTGCGCCTCATCGGACACATCTGCGTAGTTCGCCGCTGCGGTGCCGCCACGCGACGTGATGATGTCGACGGTCAGGTCGGCGTCGCGGCCGGTGCCCTCACCCTTGACGGAGCCACCGAGGTCGTTGACGACGACCGTTGCGCCCTGACGCGCCAGTTCGAGTGCGTGACCCCGGCCGATGCCGTGACCGGCGCCGGTGACGATGGCGACCTTGCCGTCGAGCAGACCCATGTTGGAAGACCTCCTGTGCCGCGACCCGAACCTGACGGGTCGTCAGATCGTACGGCCCGAGGCCCGCCGACGGGAAACCCGCCCGCCCACCCGGCGCTGCAGGTCAGTCCGCGTACTGCTCGCGGAGCACGTGCTTCAGCACCTTGCCCGACGGGTTCCGGGGCAGGAGCTCCACGATCTCGAGCTGCTCGGGCAGCTTCTGGTTCATGAGCCCCTCGGACTTCAGGTGCTCGATCATGCCCTCGAAGGTCACCTCGTCGGCACCCTCGGCGAGCTGCACGACGGCGCACACCCGCTCCCCGCTCGCCGGATCGGGCAGACCGATGACCGCCACGTCGGCGATCGCCGGATGCAGGTAGAGCAGATCCTCCACCTCTTTCGCCGAGACGTTCTCGCCCTTGCGGATGATCACGTCCTTCAGCCGGCCGGTGATGATCACGTTGCCGCGCTCGTCGAGACGGCCGAGGTCGCCGGTCCGGAAGTAGCCCTCCTCGTCGAACGCCGCAGCGTCGAGCGACGAGTCGAGGTAGCCCTTCATCACCTGCGGCGCCTTGGCCCGGATCTCACCCTCCTCGCCCGGAGCGGCCACCTCGCCGTCGATGGTGACGAACTTCAGTTCCACACCGGGCATCGGCTTGCCCTCGGTGAGGGCCAGTTCGTCGTCGGTGTCGGACATGTCGGCCATCGTCAGGATCGGCGCCTCGGTGAGGCCGTACCCCGACAGCACCGGGGCATCGAACACCTCGCGCATCTCGGCGACGAGCGCCGGCGGCTTCGGCGCGCCACCGCCCGGGAACCCGCGGACGTCGGGGAAGGCCGGCTGCGGCTGCCTGCGCTGGTAGGCCAGGTACGCCTGGTGGAACACGGTCCCGCTACCGGCCAGGGTGACGTTCTCACGCGCCAGCACCTCGGGGGTCTCCTCCGGATGGAACCCCTCCATCAGGATGTTGGAGCACCCCGACTGGAGGCTCGAGAACAGCCAGGTGATGCCGCCGATGTGCGTGAACGGGAACACGAGCGCGTTGCGGTCGCCCTCGTGCACCGCCATGCGCTGACACATGCCGTAGGCCACCGCGGCGATGGACGCGTCGGTGTGCTGCGCGCCCTTCGGATCCGCCGTGGTGCCCGACGTGTAGAAGAGCCACCGGATGCCCTGATCGTCGGCGTCGCGGGCCTCGGGCAGGGGCGGCAGCGATGCGGGGTCGCCCTGCGGGAGCGCCCGGTCGGCGACCAGCACGCGCATCCCGCCGTGCTGCTCGGCCAGCGCCGTGGCCATCGCCTCGAAGTCGAAGTTGCGCCACACCGACGGCACCACCAGCAACTCGGCCCCGGCCTGCTTGGTGATGAAGCCGACCTCGCGCTCACGGTAGATCGGCAGCATCGGGTTCTGGATCGCGTCGAGCCGGCTGAGTGCGGCGACCAACACCAACGACTCGATCCAGGTCGGCAGCTGCCACGACACGACCGTGCCCGCGCCCACTCCGTGTGCCGCGAGCCCCGCAGCGGCGCGCTCCGACTCCGCCCAGTACTCGGCGAAGGTCAGCGTGCGCATGTCCTCGTCGACCGCCATCAGCGCGTCCGGCGTTGCGTCCACCCGCTGTTCCAACAGTTCCCAGAGCGTGCGTCCCTGCAGCATCGTGACCCCCTACGGCCTGATCTCGTCTCGGCGGCGCAGTCTAGGGAACGACCACACCGGTCGGCGCCCTCGGCGTCGCGCCCGCACCCTGTGGCGCGACGGATCAGTTCGGCTGCGGCGCGGGGACGGCGGTGCCGGCGGGCACGACGCCGACCGAACGTGAGCCCACGGACTCGGCGAGCGGCAGCCGCACCGAACGGGGCACCGCGGCCGGATCACACGGCGGACCACCGGTGGGCGCGAGGACGACGGGCAGCACCGTCACGGTTGCGGCGGCGAACGTGACGTCCACCCGGGCGAGCGACTCGCCGGCCCCGAGCGCACACCGCACGGTCAACTCGAGCTCGTCGCCGCCGGGCGCCACGACCACGGCCGACGGCGGTACGGCGCTGGCCGCCGGGGACCCCGACAGCGCAGCGGGCACCGCGAATGCGAACGACGTCGTGTCGCCCGCGTTGGTCACCTCGGTCACGCCGTCGGGCGCGGCACGTCCGTCCCCGATGGTCACCGTCGGCCCGGCGCCCGCGGGCGGGAACCGTTCCTCATCGAGCGTCGTGGTGGTCTGCGGCGCGTCGACCTGTGTGGTGTTCGACCCACCGTCGGCGAATCCGAGCACGATGCCGGTGATGCCCGCCGCGGCGATCACGACGAGCACGCCCAGAACGGACCACCACGCGAACGTGCGGGGCGGGCGGTCGTCACCGTCCGCACCGGGACCGCGGCGGAGACGTCGGGCCACCGAGATCTCCCGACCGACTACAGCACCGCGACGGGTGCGACCGGCGTACTGCTCGCACCCGTGAGCGGCTCCGGCGCGGCGAGCAGGAGCACGTCACCCCGGCCGGCCTCGGCGCACGCCTCGGACAGCGCCTCGAGGTCCCAGTTCTGCCCCTGGAGCATCCCCATGTCGCGGATCTGCAACAGGTGGACCGCCAGACAGTCGGACCAGTCCTTCTGCGTCGGCGGAAAGGACTCGTACGCGTACGTGTCGGTGAACGCTCCGGCCACGTCGTGGTTGTGCATCCACTCGATCGAGTGCACCGACAGACCGGGCAGGGAGTGCTCCCGCCCGGTGGCGTACCGGACGCGATCGCCGTCGTGGTAGTGCCGCATCATGCCGGTGCGGACCAGGACCGCGTCGCCCGGCTGAACCTCGACCCGCGCCAGTTCCGCAGCAGCGTCGAGGTCGTCGGAGGTGATCGCGTACCCGACGTCGAGCTCGTCCAGACAGTCGACGCCGTGCACCCGGGCGACATCGAGCAGTACGCCTCGGGTGACGATGTCGGGGAGCCGTTCGGCTCCCAGCACCGATGCGCCGTACTGCGCGGTGACGGCCGACGTGGGAAAACCGTTGTAGAGCTGGTCGGCATACGACACGTGACAGAGGGCGTCCATGTGCGTGCCCGCGCACGTCGACATGAAGACCACGTCGTCGGTGCCCTCCCAGATGCCGGGCGCGTACTGGTCCCGTTCATTGAGGGACGTGACGGTGAGGATCGGGTTGTACCGGCGCGCGGGCTGACCCATCTGGATGCCGTCAGCCTTCAGGTCGACCGCCAGACCGACTCGCTCACCGGTGCGCACGGCGGCCACGCCACGGCGGGTGGCCTCCGGGGTGAGCAGGTTGCCGCAGCCGAGCTGGTCGTCGTCGCCCCAGCGACCCCAGTTCGAGACGCGTTGTGCGAGCTCGACCAGCTCCGCGGGAAGCGACATGACGATCAGTCCTCGAGGACGAGCACGCCGCGCGCCAACTTGCCGTCGTGCAGCTCCGACAACGCGGTGTCGAACCCCTCGATCGGGTACGTCGAGGTCACGAGTTCGTCGAGCTTCAGGCGACCGGCGCGGTAGAGCTCGATCATCAGCGGGATGTCGTAGGCCGGACGGGCCGAACCGTACCGACAGCCCATCAGCGACTTGTCGTTGTACATCGTGTTGACGACGAAGCTCGCCTCGGTGCCCATCTTCGGCACACCGAGCATCACGACGCCGCCACCGAAGTCGAGCAGGTCGGTGGACGTGCGGATGAGCGCCGTCGAGCCGACGCACTCGAAGACCCAGTCCACGCCGAACGGCCGGATCTCCTTGACCGCCTCGACCAGGTCGGTGTCGGGTCCGGGGCAGATGAAGTGGGTGGCGCCGAACTCGCGGGCCATCGCCTCCTTCGCCGGGTTGGTGTCGACCGCGATGATCGGCAACGCGTCGCTGAGCGCCAGCCCCTGGATGACGTTCAGGCCGATGCCGCCGACGCCGATGACGACCGCGGACTCGCCGTGGGTCACCCGAGCCCGGTTGAACACCGCGCCCACGCCGGTGAGGACGCCGCAGCCGATCAGGCAGGCGCTCGAGAGCGGGACGTCGTCCGGAATCGGGATCGCCGAGGTTGCGGGCACCACCGTCGACTCGACGAACACGGACGTGTTGGCGAACTGGAACGCCTTCTCGCCGCCGACCGTGAACGGGCGGGACAGCTTGCCGAGGCTGACACGGCAGAACGTCGGCTTGCCCCGGGCGCACGAGGCGCAGGTCCCGCAGTTGCCGAGCGTGGTGAGCACGACGTGGTCGCCGACCTTGGTCGAGGTCACGTCGTCGGCGACCGCCTCGACGACGCCTGCTCCTTCGTGGCCGAGGACCGCCGGGGTCGGGAACATGATCGTGCCGTTCATCACCGACACGTCGGAGTGGCAGAGCCCGGCCGCCGCCAGACGGACCCGGACCTCTCCCGCACGGAGGTCACGGACCTCGACGTCGTCACGCAGCGTCGCGGACGTGCCGTCCCAGACGATTCCCTTCACGCTGACCCCCTCGGGTTCCACCGCACCGTCCCGGCGCAGTGCGGCGATCGTAGCCGGGGGTCCGAGCGGCCTTCAGCCCCCGGCGGTCAGGCGCAGGTGGGGCCGCCGGCGGCGAACGTGCTGGCCCGCCCGGTGTTGCCGGCTCCGTCGACAGCGACCGCCGTGAAGTTCAGCCCGGTCGTCGGCGAGTTGACGGCGACCGTGACCGAGAGCGAACCACCGCTGGTGGACTTGCTGCCCGACGTCGCTCCGGACCACGAGATCGTCAACGACGAGATGCCCGAGGGGTCGCTGGCGTTGGCGGTGAACGTGCCGCTCCCACCCCACTTCACACACCCGGGGCCGCTCATCGACACCGACGGACCCCTGGTGTCGGCGGGAGCCGTGGTGGTCGTGGTCGTCGACGGCTCGGTGGGCGGCGGCTCCGGCGGGGGCGCCGGGACCGGCTCGACCACCACTGTCGGCGGCACCCGGGGCACGAGACCCGGGGACGCCGCACGGATCGTGGTCGTGGTGACGGTCGCCGAGCCATCGACGTCGCCGTCACCGGTGCGCTCGGTGGCAGCCGGTTCACCGGGCAGGAGCGGCACCGTCGGCAGCGGCGTCACGGTCGTCGGGGCCACCGTCGACGACGTCGGCACGGTCGAGGGCGCCGAGGCGACCAGCTCCTCGATCGGCCCGCGATCGAGGAGCGTGGACCCCCCGATCACCGCCAACAGGGCGATCGCCAGGGTCCCCGCTGCGACGGGCCACCGCCGGCGGCGAGCCGCGTGCGGCGGAAATCCGTCCGAACGCCATCGACCGCCACGGGGCGCACCGAGCCGCTGCGGCGCCTCGGACAGGAAGCGCTCGCGTGCCGAGATCGGCGCAGCCAGCACCGTCGACTGGGCCGCAACGGCCAGCGCCGTGCCGGCCAGCACGGCCTTCGGGACGCGGGACCGCAGCGAACTGCACCGTTCGCAGCGTTCGATGTGTCGGGCGAATCGCTTGCGCCACAGGACCGAGAAGTTCCCGTCCCAGGCATCGGCCACCTCGTCGAGTCCATCGCAGAGCGAGCGGCCGGACCGCGCGATCAACAACGCCGAGGTCGCCCGTTCGAGGCGTTCCTTCATGCGGTGGACGAGCTGGTAGCCGTTGTCCCGCGAGACACCGAGCGCGTCCGCCAGCTCCTGGCCGTCGAGCCCCTGCGCGAGGTGGAGTTCGAGCACCATGCGGTCCCGCTCGTCGAGCCCGGCGGCGGCGTCCTGCAACAGATCGGCGAGGTCCGCCGGCGCGGCACCGGCATCGAGTCCCACCTCGGCGGCGGAGTGTGAGCGGTCCTCGAGGTGCACGACCTCGGCGATGCCGTCGTTCGATTCCGGGGCGACGGACTCGAACGAGTCGGCGTCGAACGCGTCGTCACCGAGTTCCAGACCGGTCGAACCGAGTGCATCGAGCGAGGTCTCACGTCGACGGTGGCGGGTGCGCCGGAACACCTCGTTGCGGGCGATGGCGTAGAGCCAGGGGCGGAGCTTGTCGTGGTCCCGGAGCTGCTCGAGTCGCTCGGCGGCGGTGAGGAACACCTCGGCGGTGACGTCGGCGGCCTCGTCGTCGTTGCGCAGCATGTGGACACACATGGAGTGGATCCGGTCCGCGTAACGGTCGTACAGCACCGACAGTGCGGCGGTGTCACCGCCCAGGATCCGCTGGACCAGCGCGGCATCGGTGAGTGTGGCCATGTCGTTCGCCCTCGTGTCCTCGTCCGAGTCCAGTCTGCACCACGGACGCGTGGTTCCCGCCGACCGGAACGGCCGACGGGAACCACGGTGTGGGTGGGAGCCGATCACGACCGGCGGTTGCGGAGGCGGCGGGCGAACACCGAGATCCCGGCCAGCGCCCCGCCCGCTCCGAGGAGTCCGGCGCCAGCGAGCGGGAGGACGGCATCCGAGCCGGTGAAGGCCAGGGTCCCGGGCTTCGACTCGGTACGGACCTGCTGGGGCCGGGGTCGGATGGTGGTGCTGGGCAGCACCTCGGGATCCGGCACCGTCGAGTCCGGCACGGTCGTCGTGGTCGTCACCTCGTCGGGCACGGTGGTGGTCGTGGTCTCCGGCACCGTGTCGTCCGGGGGCGTGCACACGGCGATGATGCAGTTGGGGTCGAACACCTGGCCGCCGCCGTCGGTCAGATCCTCGAGCGCGTCGGGATCGATGATCGGACCGGTCGGCACCGTGATCACCGGCCCGTCACCGGAGCCGCCACCATCGGCGGGCGGCTCGGGATCCGGCAGCGGGTCGATCGGCAGGTGCGGCAGCACCGGCGGCGTGTACACCGGCGGGACCAGCGGCGGAATCGACGGCATCACCGGCGGCGTGAACCGGGGGATGAACGGGATCGTCACGCCGGGCGTGGGGATCGGGTCCGGCAACGGCGTCCAGGCCGAGGCCGAGCTCGGGGACAGCGCCACGCCGGCGAGACCCGCCGAGGCGGCGAGCGCCACGGCCGCAGCCCGGCGGACCAGTCGGCCGGAGCGTCGAGCGCCGGTGGAGTTGGGGTTGGTGGTGGAAACCTGCATGATCTGACTCCCTGTGTCGGTGGCGACGCTCTGTCGCCGTCACCTGCAGGAGTCGGACCCCGACGAATCTGACACTTTTCTTCTCCGCGGTTCCTCACAGCCGAATTCGGCCGTGGTTCCGCTGCGATCGCCCTAGAGCGGCAGCGGCCTCGGGCGCTCACCGATCTCCAGCGGCGGTGCCGTCGGCGGAGGTGCGGTCGACGGAGGCGCGGTCGGCGGAGGCGCGGTCTGGGGCGGCGCGGTCTGCGGAGGCGACGTCTGGGGCGGTGCCGTCTCCGGCGGGGCGGTGACCGGCGGCGCAGATCCAGGGGCCGACCCTCCCCCACCGGCGCGACCGCTCGACCCCGTCCGTGGGGCGGCCGCCGTCGTCGGAACGGGATCGTCACCCGATTGTCCGTCGGCTGGCGCCGGGACGTCGGCGGGGACGGTGTCGACGGGGGCGGTGTCCACAGGCACCGGGGCCGACGTGGCCGGCGGAGTGGTGGACGGTGCCGAGGTCGTGGTCGCGCCAGCCGGCCGCGTGTCGAGCCGCTCGCCATCGGATCGACCCAGCACCGAGGCGCCGAACAGCAGCGCGAGCAGGGAGACGACGACGGCAGCCACGATCAGTGCGGCACGGCGGTTCGAGCGCTCCGGCGGCGGGAAGCCCGTTCCCGGCCAGGGTCGGACGGTGGCCGCACCGAGCGCGATGCCGTCGAGCACACGGGTGCGGAGCGCAATCGGCGCCGGCACGATCTCGGACGCTCCGGCGACCCCATCGAGCAGCATGGCGGGCACGCGCTTGCGGCGGCGTTCACAGATCTCGCACCGGTCGACGTGCCGCGCCACACGCTTGCGCCAGAGGACCGAGTAGGTGCCGTCCCACTCCCGCAGCACATCGGCGAGGTCGTCACAGTCCGCTCGCCCCTGGCGAGCGACGAGCAGCGCGCCGATCGACCGCTCGAAACGCTCCTTCATCCGGTGGGTCGCCTGGTAGGCGTTCGTCGCCGACACGCCGAGCGCATCCGCGAGGTCGGCGCCCTCGAGCCCCTGCAACTGCAGCTCGAGGACGAGTCGATCGGACTCGTCGAGGCCGGCGGCCGCTGCGGCGACGATCGACGCCAGTTCGCTCTGCTCGGCGGCGTCCTCGACCAGGCTGCCGTGCTGACCGACCTGCGGCGCATCCATGTCAGCGGCCTCGGCCGTTGGCACGGTGCGACTCCGTCGAGTCGTCCGCAGGTAGACCTGACGGCGGGCGATGGCGAACAGCCAGGGCTTCAACCGATCCGGATCCCGCAGCTGGTGGAGCCGCTCGGCCGCAGTCAGGAACACGTCCCCGCACACCTCGGCCGCGTCGTCGCGGTTCGAGAGCATGTGCACGCACATCGTGTGGATCCGATCGACGTATCGGTCGTAGATCGCCGCGAACGCAGCGCGGTCGCCGTCGACCGCCGACGTCACCAGATCGGCATCCGCTGCCTGCTCCCACACCATCGCCACATCCCCAGTCTCGCCGATTCCTCCGAGCAATGCGTGACGGACGACCGTGAGCCGGGTGCTCCACCACGGTGATCGAGGCGCGCCGGTGTCCCGGAACCGTGGGATCCGGGACACCGGGCCGAGCGGTCGGGGCCGTCGAGTCGATCACCGCAGCGCTCAGGACTCCACCGACCGACGCCGGGCGACCGCTCCGGCGGCACGCCGCCGCAGGAACGTCGGGATCCGGGCCGCTCCACGCTGTGTCACGGCATGACGGACCGGCGTGGTGACCCCGCCCCGTCGGGCCTCGCTCGAGGAACGTGCGGCCTGGAACGATGCGGATGACACGGTGAGCGCTGCTGCCTTCATGGGGATCTCCATCTGGTCGATGCCGGTCGGTCACCGGCGTTCGTGACCCGAGAGCACCGAACCTCGAGTTCCTCGCACTTTTTCCAGGATTTCTTTCCTGGATTCTCCGGCTGCGTCTCGCGCCGACGCGGTTCGGCGGTCGACACGGCACCGGACGCGCCGCTCCCACCAGCTGGATCAGCTGGTGGGAGCGAACGGGTTCGGGGCGCCGAGGCTGCGCCCGAGCGACATGAGTTCCGGAATCAGGCGCCGGGAGCGCGATCAGACCGTGATCAGGAGGGCCAGATGATGGCCTGCATCTCCGAGTAGGCGTGCAGGCCGAAGCTGCCACCGTCGCGGCCGACGCCCG
>CAJBIS010000445.1 GCA_903953195.1 uncultured Actinomycetes bacterium | reverse complement strand
ATGTGGTGCGCCCACACACCCCAGCCCATGAAGCCGATCGCGATTCCCGAACCGACCATGAAGGGGTAGCCGAAGATCGGCTTGCGGGAGAACACCGGGATGACCTCGGACACGATGCCGAAGCTCGGCAGGATCATGATGTACACCTCGGGGTGACCGAAGATCCAGAACAGGTGCTCCCAGAGGAACGGATCCCCGCCCTTCGACGCATCGAAGTAGGCCGCACCGAACAGGCGGTCGAACATCAGCAGGAACAGCGCCACGGTGATGACCGGCAGGGCGAACACCAGCAGCACCTGGACGATGAAGGTCATCCACGTGAAGACCGGCATGCGCATGAGCGTCATGCCCGGGGCCCGCATGTTCAGCACCGTCACCGTCAGGTTCACCGCCGAGACGGTCGAGCCGATGCCCATGATGATCAGGCCCACCGCATAGAAGTCGATGCCGTGGCTGGGCGAGAACGCCACGCCCGAGTTCGGCGCGTAGTTGAACCAGCCACCGTTGGCACCGCCGCCGAGCAGCCACGACGTGTTGAAGAAGATGGCGCCGAGCAACCACACCCACAGCGACAGCGCGTTCATGCGGGGGAACGCGACGTCACGGGCGCCGATCTGCAGGGGCAGGAGATAGTTGGCGAAGGCCGCGGCCATGGGCATGACCACGAGGAACACCATCGTGACGCCGTGCATGGTGAAGACCTGGTTGTACAGGTCCGCCGAGAGCAGCTTGTTGCCCGGCACCGCGAGCTGGGTCCGGATGAGCAGCGCCTCGAACCCGCCGACGAGCAGGAAGAAGAACGACGCGAAGCCGTACATGATGCCGATCTTCTTGTGGTCCACCGTGGTGAACCAGGACGCCCAACCGTGCGTCGACGTCGGGCGCCGGAACACGCCGAGCGGCTCGACGTCGACAGCCGGAGCGTCGCCGGTGGTCAGCTCGAGTGGGGGACGATCCTCGGTGATGGCCATGGGGGTGGATCCTCGGTCTCGGTCGGTGTGGTCAGGGTAGTGATGGGCGCCGTCGAACTCACGCGGGCGGCGCGAGGCTCGACTTCAGCGTCGTGAGGTACGCCGTCAGGGCGTCGATCTGGGGCTCGGAGAGGTTCAGGTTCGGCATGCCCTGGTTGTTCTCCGGGTCCATCGGCTTCACGTCCTGCGGGTTGCGAAGCCAGTTCTTGATGTTGTTGGTGTCCGGCTTGCCCTCGGGGATCGCGACGACCGCGGTCGCCGCGTCACCCTCGTACAGGGCCAGCAGGTTGCCGGCGAACGTCTGGCGCATCATCAGGTGCGTCAGGTTCGGGGCGTTCTTCGAGGCCAGGGACGAACCCACCTCCTCGCCGTAGTTCGCCGACGGTGCCGCAGCGTAGGTGTACGGCTCGGTGCTCTCCGGGGTGAGCCCGTTGATCTCGTGGCAGCGGGCGCACTGACCGACGAAGAGGGCCTGACCCTCCTTCTCGAGAGCGGTCGACGGCTCGCGGGGCGGAGCGACCATGGCGGCCTTCCACTTCACGAACTCGGCCTCCGGGAGCGCCTTGACCTGCATGCGCATCACGCCGTGGGACAGGCCGCAGAACTCGGTGCACTGACCCTCGAAGATGCCCGGGTTGTCGGCGTTGAAGACGAGCTGGTGGGTCCGCCCGGGGACGGCGTCCTTCTTGCCGTTGAGCGCCGGGATCCAGAAGCTGTGGATCACATCGTTCGACTGGATCTTGACCACGACGTCCTTGCGGGCCGGGATCACCATCTGCGTGGCGGTGATGATCTCGGGCTGGCTGTCGCCATCGAAGTCGTAGCGGTACTCCCACCACCACTGCTGACCGACCACCGTGACCTCCATGGCGTCGGCCTGGTGGTTGTCGATCTTCAACAGCGTCTGGACGTTGAGCACCGCGAGGACCGCCAGCAGCACGGCCGGGGCGATCGTCCAGCCGATCTCGAGCGGCGTGTTGCCGTGGGTCTGCGCGGGCTCGTCGACACCGTCGACGTCCTCGCGGTTGCGACGGAACCGCACCGCCATCCAGAGCACGCCCACCTCGACGAGCACGAACACGACGCCGGCCACGGCGAAGACCGGGATCACCAGGTTCTGGATGTCCCAGGACTGCTGTCCCTGCGGAGCCAGCGTGTTGAGCGGGTGCCCGGCCGACTGGCCGATGTTCCGCAGGAGGAGCCAGAAGCCGAACATGATGAGCACCGCCGCCACCAGCGCGGTGATCGTCGCTCGCTGCTTGTTGCGCATTCGGAAACCTCTCAGTGACCGGTCGCGGTTGCGACGGCGTCAGTATCTACCTGCACAGGACCGACTGCCGAATCAGCAGCCGTCGAATTCAGTGGCGCCAGACCGTGTTCCTCGGACGTCGCACCACCCTCGGAGTGCTCCGGGCTGCCGACGATGCCACCGACGATGCCACCGAGGATCAGCAGCAGTCCGCCGAGGACGAGCACACCCACGAGCACGGAACGCTTCAGCTGCGGGCGGTTGGCCAGCACGAGCGCCGCCACGAACACCACCACGGCGAGGACGATGATCACGTACGTCGCGGCTGCCACCGGGATGGCCAGCAGGATCTGCGAGATGCACAGCGCGATGACCGCGGTGGCGACGACGGCGAGAATCGGGATCTCGAGCGGGTCGAGCAGCGTGTGACGCAATTCCACGTTCGACGCACGGTCCACCGTCGCCCGCTCCGCCCAGGTGCGCACCGTCCACGAGAACCCGGCGACGACGGCGAGCACGACACCGACCACGAAGAAGGCGCTGTTGACGGCGAGACCCACCACCATGATCACCGCCGAGAAGGCGGCGAGGACCGGCCAGTAGCTGAGACCGACCGGCACGTTCACGGGACCGGCCTCACCCGACGGGGTGATCTGGGCGACCGCCTCGACGCTGCCGTCGCGGAACGCCGTGGCGAACCCGCCGAGCCCCGCCATGACCGCGGCGAAGCCCATCAGGATCGTGTAGCCGACGTGGTCGCCGACCCAGCCCTTCCAGCCGAAGGTGAGCGGACCGACGATCGAGTTGACGATGTTGCCGTCGGAGAAGACGCCGATCGGGCCGCTCTGATCGGACGCGCCGGTCAGGAAGCCGTAGAACAACGCCGCGAGGAACGCCACGATGGCGCCGGCGAAGAAGAACTTGGAACCGCGAGTGATCATTCCTCAGCTCACTTCATGATGTAGACGGCGATCCACACAACGGCGTACACGGCGACGCATGCGTACCAGTACACCGCTGCTGCGGAGATGCCATCGGGTTGCCTGCTGGAGAACTGCCCGGCCAGGGCCCGGAAGGCCATGAGCAGGATGAACGTGAGTCCGGCGATGATCATCGCCAGATTGGCCCCGGTCACCGCGTAGAAGAGCGCTCCACCGGGGGCGCTGCGTGCCACGTTCGCCTGACGGAACAGGAAGGTCGACTGGTTGACGAAGGCCAGTCCCAGCAGCAGCGTCACGCCGAGCGCCAGGTAGGCGTGCGTCCGGTCGTCGCGGCTGATCGCATAGACGGCCCACTGCATCGTGACGGCCGACATCACGAGCGTCAGCATCTGGACGTTGCCCTGCGTCAGCGGGATCTTCGACCCCTCGAGGAACGTCTCACCGAGCGCGTTGCGGGCCGCGAGGTACACCCCGACCAGCGTGAGCATCATCATGATCACACCGGCCGACACGAACGCCGTCGCGAACAACAGTTCACGGCGTCGCGACGCCGGGGGCGGCGTCAACACCAGCGCTTCGGACATCACGCCACCTCCCCGTCACCGGAAGCTGAGGACTCGTCGCCGAGCGGGTACGGCGACGTCACTGCGGGCAGCGACTCGGGCACCCGGTCGGCATGTGCCGGCGACGCGAACGCCCACTCGAGCGTCTCGCCGCGCGGCTCGTCGTCGGTGTCGCCGGCGTCGCTCGCCGCGATCGAACTGCGGAACGCAACGAGCGCACCGAGCGCACCGAACAGGTAGAGCAGCGCCGCCAGTGCGGTGAGCGCCCCGAAGAACGGCGTCGCGGTCGTGGACTCGTTGCGCTGCACGAGGCCCTGCACCAGCACGACCGTGGCGAGCAGTCCACCGCCGGCGGCGACGAGCAGAGCACTGGTCCCGGCAGCACCCGTCGGCACACCGGCACCCCAGATCTTCGGGGCCCAGTGGAAGATGGCGGCCAGCGACCCGGTCAGCACCGAGGCGCCGACGAAGGTCACCTGGGCGGCGCCGAGGAGTCGCAGGTTGAATCCGAACAGCGTGCCGACACCCGCCTGATCGAGCGACCAGAGCAGTCCGGCGAGGACCGAGCCGAGGATCAGCAGGAGCGACACGACCGCCAGTCCGAGGGCCGGCGTGACCTTGGCGCTGCCCCGTCGGACGAGGTCACCGATCAGTCCGAGCACACCGAGCACCGGCAGTCCGATGCCCAGGGCGAACAGCGTCCACAGCAGCGTGTTCACCGATCGGTCGAGCTGCGCCCAGGCTCCGAAGGAGAGGATGGCGAACATGGCGAGCAGCGCCTGTGCCACCCCGTACTGCTTCACGCGGGCGCCCGTGGCCGAGGACACGAGGTCGATCGCGATGCCCAGCACGGGGATCACCATGACGTAGACCGCCGGCGCCCGGGTCATCCACGCGATGCCGTTGAGGAAGTTTTCGGCCAGCGCGCTGGCATCGGCCTGCGCCACCTGCCCGGCGACCACATGGGCGAATGCCGAGCCCACCGTCACGATCCAGAGGGTCGAGCCCAGCAGCGCCGACCACGAGAGGAACGGGACCTTCGACAGGCCCATTCCCTCGGGGCGGTGCGTCATCACGGTGGTGGCCACGCAGACGGCGGTGAGTGCCAGCGACACCAGCATCAGGCCCATCGACAGGCTGCCGAGCCGGGCGGCCTCGGTGTTGCTGCCACCGATGCCGCCGTCGAAGCCGACGCTGACGGCGAAGACCAAGGAGGCCAGCATCCACGACCAGTACGAGAGGGCGAGGGCCCGCGGGTAGGCGATGGACGGCGAGGCCAGCTGGAGCGGAACGAGCACGACCAGCACCCCGAGGATCAACGCCACGAGGCTGAGTGGGCCGAAGACACGGGCACTCGACGAGACCATCGTCAGCCAGCTGCCGAGCAGACCGTTGTCGGTGAGCTGATCGATCCCGACGATCAGCCGGGCGATGATGGCCACGCAGAAGAACGCCAGGCCGGTCACGATGAAGAGTCGGCCGATCGTGGTGTGATCCGCGCCTCCGAGCAGTCGTTCCGGCACACCCGGGGCCCGGCGGGACGTGTCGTCGACGGCGTCCGCCTCGACTGCAGGTCTGGTGTCGGTCACTGCCATGCCTCGTCTGCCCTCACGTTCCTGCTCCAGTGGAGCGCTGCTGCGGCACTGCTCCGCCGTCCGACGCGCCGATGGCCGGCGTCTCGCCGACCACGGCCGGGCCGCGCCGTCTGCACGCCGCGACACCGGTCATCCAACCTGCGGACACTACCGCGGTGGCTGAGCCGCGGAGAAAACCATCAGGAACACCTCCGGAGCACCGTTCCCGGGGCGCCGGACGCACCGGAGACGCCGCAGGACGGACCGGCATCCCACGCCACCGATCGAACGCGGTCACCACCAGTTGGTGACCACCACGTCGAGCGCCATCGCGGCGAACAGCACCGTCAGGTAGGTGATCGAGAACGTGAAGATCCGCATGGCCGCGGCCGCCGACTCCCTGCGGATCAGCCCGGCACACATCCAGGTGAAGGCACCGCCGAGGACCAACGCGGTCACCCAGTAGATCGGCCCCAGACCGGCGGTCCACGCGAACACCATCGACAGCGCCCACACCACGACGGCGTACGCCAGCATCTGCCGGGTCGTCGACCGGTGATCGGCGACGACCGGCAGCATCGGCACGTCGACGCCCGCGTAGTCGTCGCGGTAGCGGATGGCGAGCGCCCAGAAGTGGGGCGGCGTCCAGAAGAAGACGACGCCGAAGAGCACCACGGCCGAGACGGAGACGGTGTTGGTGGCCGCCGACCAGCCGATCAGGACCGGGACGGCGCCGGCCGCGCCGCCGATGACGATGTTCTGCGACGACGTCCGCTTGAGCCACAGCGTGTAGATGAACACGTAGAACAGGCAGGCCGAGAGGGCGAGCACCGCCGAGAGCAGGTTCACGAACGCGGTGAGCCAGACGAACGCGATGACCTCGAGCCCGATGGCGAAGACCAGGGCGGCCCGTGGCGTGACGACCCCGGTCACCAACGGTCGTTGCTTGGTGCGTTCCATCCGGGCGTCGATGTCGCGATCCACGACCATGTTGATGGCATTGGCACCACCGGCGGCCAGGGTGCCGCCGATCACCGTCGCCACCATCAACCAGATCGACGGGACGCCGTCGTTGGCGACGATCATCGTCGGCACGGTGGTGACCAGCAGGAGCTCGATGATCCGCGGCTTGGTCAGCGCGACGAACCCGGCGAGACGGGTCGAGAGCGGAACGGGGGGGCTGACTGCCGGAGCGACCATGTCGAGGCCGAGGTTACGAGCAGGGGCGCCGCACTGCCAGCACGGCACCGACCGTCGGCGACATGGACTTCCGCATTCCCCTGAGTCGCTCCTCCCGCGTACCCTGAAGCCCGTGGCGTCCCCCGTGCCCGAGTCCCCTCCGTCCGCAGCGTCCCGGCAGGCCCGGCACTCGCTGACCATCGGCCCGACCACGTTCCGGGTGCTCGCCGCGGTGGCCCTCGGACTGCTGTGCACCATCGTCGTCAGCGGCGCCGCCGTGCGCCTGACCGGTTCCGGACTGGGCTGCTCGGACTGGCCCAACTGCGAGCCCGGCGACTTCGTGTCCGTCTCCAACCCCAATCAGGCGATCGAGCAGTTGAACCGGCTGTTCACCGGCCTGGTGTCGGCGTCGGTGATCGCTGCCGTTCTCGGTTCACTCCGCCGTCGCCCGTACCGCCGCGACCTGGTGTGGTGGTCACTCGGTCTGGTGGCGGGCGTTCTCGGCCAGATCGTCCTCGGCGGGATCACCGTGCTCGTCGAGTTGCATCCGGCGGCGGTGGCCGGCCACTTCGTGCTCTCGATGGTGCTGGTCGCGAACGCGGTCGTGCTGCTGCGCCGATCCTCACAACCCGAGGGCCCACGCGCTCCGGTGGTCGGTACCCCGGATCTGTGGATCGCACGCGTCGCCGTCGCGCTCGCGTGCGGGTTGATCATCACCGGTCCGGTCGTCACCGGCTCGGGGCCGCACGCCGGCGACGCCGCCGCGCCACGGTTCGGGTTGTCGATCGTTGCGACCACACGGGTCCACTCGATCGTCATGTGGTGCTTCCTCGTCGTGCTCGTGGTGCTGCTGGTCCGTGTCGTCCGCTCGGGCGACACGGACCCGGCGCACGCGCCCGGGATCCTGCGTCGCGGCCAGTGGCTGCTCGCCATCGTCGTGGCACAGGGCGCGATCGGCTACACCCAGTACTTCCTCGGGATCCCGCCGGCGCTGGTGCTCGCACACATCGCCGGAGCCACGGCGGTGT
>CAJBIS010000444.1 GCA_903953195.1 uncultured Actinomycetes bacterium | reverse complement strand
GGTCGTGGTCGGCACGGTCGTCGTCGTGGCGATCGTCGTCGAACCGCTCACCTCGGGCTGCGAGGTCGAAGTGGTCGGCACGGTCGTGCTCGTCGTCGTGGTGCTCGTGGTCGTGGTCGGCACGGTCGTCGTCGTGGCGATCGTCGTCGAACCGCTCACCTCGGGCTGCGAGGTCGTGGTCGTCGATGACGTGGTCGGAACGGTCGTCGTCGTGCTACTGGTCGTGGTCGAGGCCGTCGTGGTCGAGGTCGACGAGGTCGACGAGGTCGACGTCGAGGCGGTCGTGCTCGTCGGCAGGGTCGTGCTCGTCGTGCTCGTCGTCGTGGACGTGGTGGTCGTCGGCGTCTGCACCACGCACAGGATGATGTGCGAGATGTCCTTGCCCGACGAGTGGCCGTACGACCCGCCGGCCGTCGGACCGCTGACCAGCTGGTTGGCGTCGTCGCCGGCACCGGCCTTGATGATCATCAGGTCCCAGGTACCGCCGCCGACAGGGGCGGGCACGCTGTACGGCGTGGTCACCGGCTCGTACTTGACGCAGTACTCGTAGCCCTGACTCTGCCAGTAGCTCACGTTGTTGTACTGCGGGTCCTGCGGCAGGTAGGAGTCGGCGCCCGAGGCGGACACCCACACGAGGGAGACGCCGACGATCGCAGCGACGACGACGGCCAATGACGTGACAGCACGGGTTCTCATGCCCTCTCATCGAGTACCGGCGGCCCCGATTGAGGGCGGACGGCGAATCCGTCGAATCGACTCCCCCACGGGGCAGTGCCTCGACGAATCAGGACGATCGACCCTGTCGACGACCGGTCCGAGTCACGACATCACCGCGTCCTACCGGGACGGCATTCCCGAGGTCCGGGTCACCGAACCGCAGGGCGAGAGTTCGGCGTCGGTCATCCCGGTCGAGCGGGTCTGATCCGAGGGTTCCGGTCGCGGACGGCGAGCTCAGTAGCGGACCGGGTCTGCGCCCGCCGGGGGCGCGGGCTCGTACCGCCCGGTCGACTCGGCGAGCCGTGCCGCGATGACCGCCGCCTCGGTCCGGGAACTGACGGACATCTTGCGGAACACGTTCGTCAGGTAGTTCTTCACCGTCTTCTCGGCCAGGTGGAGGCGATCCCCGATCGCCCGGTTCGACAGGCCGGCGGCGAGGAGCGCCACGACCTCGCGCTCCTGCCGGGTCAGGCGATCGAACAACGGCACCGGATCCGACCGGTGGCGACACACCGGGCTCGTCGGCTGGCCCTGGCGGCAGACCGGATCGGTGGCCGATCGGTCGGGCGAGACCCGTCCGGTGCGCCCGACGCGTCGGACGACCTCGAGCAGACGTTCGGCGTCGACGTGCTTGAGCACGACGGCATCGGCACCGGCCTCGATGCAACGATCGAGGACATCATCCGAGGCGTCACCGGTGAGGACGACGACCGAGGTGCCGGGCAGGTCCCTGCGGATCGACCGGCAGAGGTCGATGCCGTTGCCGTCGCGCAGGTGGACGTCGACGAGCACCACGTCGGGGCCGA
This sequence comes from uncultured Actinomycetes bacterium, assembly GCA_903953195.1. Classification (GTDB taxonomy): domain Bacteria; phylum Actinomycetota; class Acidimicrobiia; order Acidimicrobiales; family Microtrichaceae; genus SXMI01. The sequence goes on along the minus strand of CAJBIS010000444.1, from coordinate 2,508 downwards.
CTGCAGCGAGGCGGGCCGAGGCCCGCTCGACGCCATCCACCGAGCCGACGACCTCGAGGTCCGGCTCGCCGTCGATCAGCAGTTCGAGCGCCGAGCGAACCACCGAGTGGTCGTCGACGAGGAACACCCTCCATGGCGCGGCGCCACTCGGTGCCGCCATCAGAGCCCGAACGGGTACAGGTCGGGCGCACCCAACACGCCGTGGGTGGGCAGCGGCACGACCGCCGAGGTCTCGACGAGCCACACGTACTCGTCGAACTGACGCGGGAGCACCGCCTGGAAGTAGTGGCTCTGCAGCTCGGTCTCCGGGCGGTAGATCACTCCGATCGCCCGTTCCAGACGCGGGGTCGACAGTTCGGAACGGAGCTCCCGGCGTTCGGGGTCGCGCAGGTGCATGAAGAACGCGGGGATCCCGCTGTCGACGAACACCCGCTCGTAGCTGAGCGAGTGCGAGTGCCGGATCGACTTCACCTCCATCGGGCCGCCCCACGTCGACGCGGCGGCGACGGTGCCGCGATCGGTGCCGAACCCGACCAGGTAGGCGTCGTCGCCGTAGGCCTCGCGGCACAGCTGGCCGACGTTCGACTCGCCGCGTGAGGCCATCTCGGTGGCCGAGCCGTCGCCGATGTGCGAGTTGTGCTCCCACACGATCACCCCGCCCGCAGCCCGCTGCTCGATGGCCCGGAGGGTGTCGAACATGTGCTGGTCACGCAGGTTCCACGACTCGACCGACCCGTAGTACATCGTCCGGTAGTAGCGCTCGGCGTTCGCCACGACGAGCGCGTTGTGCGCGGCGTCATCGAAGGCGTGCACGTCACCATCGACGTAGTCCATCCGGTTGGCGAGCAGGTCGGTCAGTGTTGCGACCACCCCCGGTTCGCACGCGACCAGCCCCTCGCTCACGACCGCCCGTCCGTACGCGGCCGGATCCTGCTCCCACGGGGTCAGACAGCCGTAGCGGGTGCGGGCCACCTCGGCGGCATCGGTGTCGACCGAGTCGAGGAACGCGAGCACCTCGTCGCGTGAGGTGAACAGCGAGTACAGGTCGAGCCCGCAGAAGCGGACCGGCGGGCGGTCGCCTTCGTGCGCCTCGTTGTAGTCACGCAACCAGTCGACGAGCTCGACCGTCTCGCGGTTCCGCCACATCCACGTGGGGAAGCGTGCGAAGGGTGTGAACGGCGGGCCGATCGGGGTGCGGCGGCGGATCCAGGCATCGACCCGGGCGGCATCGGGCCAGTCGGACTCGACCGCCACGACGGTGAAACCGTGGTGGGCGATCAGCTCCTCGGTGATGCGGGCACGGAGCCGGTAGAACTCCGACGTTCCGTGTGTCGACTCGCCGAGCAACACCACACGGGCATCGCCGATCCGCTCGATGAGCGGGCCGATGTCGGCGCTGACGATCGAGCTGAACGGTTCCGCCGACTCGGCGACCAGCGCGCTGATCCCGTGCGGGGCCCGCACTCCGGCGGTCCTGCGGCCGGACATGGGAGCGGCGACGGTGAGCACCTCGGCCTCGGGCTCGGCGACCCGCTCGCTGTAGCCCTGCGCGCCGATCAACGGCACGAAGCGCACCGGACCCAACGACTCCTCCTCGAAGGTGTCACCGTCACGACGGAGTCGCACCAGCTCCTGATTACGGGTGACGGACCCGATGGGCATGACGAGTCGTCCGCCATCGGCGAGTTGGTCGAGCAACGCCGGAGGCACCCGCGGGCCACCAGCGGTGACGACGATCGCGTCGAACGGAGCAGCCGGCGGGAAGCCGAGCGTTCCGTCCCCCCAGATCACTCGGGCGTTGTCGTACCCGAGTTCGCGCAGCACGCGCTCCGCCGACGACACGAGCTCGCGGTGGCGTTCGATCGCCCACACCTGCTCGGCGATCAGGCTGAGCACCGCCGCTCCGTAGCCCGATCCGGCACCCACCTCGAGCACCCGGTCGCCCGGGGTGAGCTCGGCGGCCTCGGCCATGAGCGCCACGATGTACGGCTGCGAGATCGTCTGCCCCCCGGCGATCGGGAGCGGATGGTCGTCGTAGGCGAATTCGGCGACGTCAGGCGACACGAACTGCTCACGTGGCACCGTTCCGATCGCCCGGAGCACCCCGGCGTGACGGACGCCGCGACTGACGATGTCGCGTTCGACCATGCGGGCCCGACGTTCCGCCGGATCCCAGTCGACGCCGGGCGCGTGCGTGATGAGGGGCTCGGCGTCGTCGTCGATGTCGTCCATCGGTCCTCTCCTGCATCGAGTCGTGGCGACCCCTAGATCGGTCCGATGCGCAGCGGATGAAGGAGCGGGTCGACCGCGGCCCGCCGCATCAGCGGGCCGGTGACCGGTGGCGGCGGCGCCGGACCGCCTTGTGCGCCACGTCGGCGAGCAGCACCGCAGGGATCGAGGAGGCGGCGACGAGCGCCGCCGGCCACGCCGGCACGGCCTGGCCCAGCACCGCGGCGACCGGCGGAATCGCGAGCAGCGCGATCAGCAGCAACACCTGCACGCCGATCG
>CAJBIS010000443.1 GCA_903953195.1 uncultured Actinomycetes bacterium | reverse complement strand
TTCGTCTCTGGCAGCGGGAAAGATCGCGAGGCCGCCGAGCCGCACATCAGTGACGCCCGTGCCGCAGCCGTTGAGTTCGCTTCGCAACGGTCGACCGACACACTCAGGCGCGACCAGAGCACCCCCAGTTCGGTGAGCATCGCCGCGCTTGCGTTGCTCACCACTCACGTCGCAACAGCAGGGGACGTGTTGGAGACGACTCCACTCGTCGTGCGAGTTGACGAGTCGACTCCGAGCTGAAGGTCGGAGCGCAGTGGTTGCCGGCGGCGTACGCTCCGCATCGACCCGGCGAGGGAGGCCACCATGAGTGACGATCCGTTCGATCTCGAACGATTCGTGACCGCGCAGAACGGTCGTGTCGCGGGCGACGCGACCGCATTCGAGGCGGCCCTGGCCGAGCTGCGCGCCGGCCGAAACGCACCCACTGGATGTGGTTCGTGTTCCCTCAGGTGGCCGGGCTCGGGACGTCCGACATAGCGATCAAGTACGCGATCAGCTCGGAGGACGAGGCCCGCGCCTACGTGGCGCACCCGGTGCTGGGCGCTCGCCTGCACGAGTGCTGCGAGGCGCTGCTGGCCGCGGACGGCGACTCGGCCACCAACATCCTCGGAACACCGGATGACCTGAAGCTGAAGTCGTCGATGACGCTGTTCGAACACCCCACCGACGAGCCGATCTTCCGGGGTGTGCTCGACCGGTTCTTCGGCGGTGCACGATACGAGCGCACAATCGAACTGCTCGGCTGAGGCGCGAACTCCACAACCTCAAGCTCGGCGCAGCAGGTCCTCCACGGCATCGGCGACGTCGTCAAGATCGAGTTGCGGCTCGTCGAAGCGGCGCACCGAACGGTAGGTGCGGTCGCGGCCACTCGGGTCGACGAACCATTCGTGCAACCGTTCCTCGGTCGCGGCTCGCAGCCGTGCCGGCAGGGCATCGAGGTCGCCGGGCCGAAGCCGGCCCACGGAGACCAATCGCCCGAGGTCGTACAGGTCGGATGCTCGCTTCTCGGACCGGAGTCCGGCGCGTAGCGGGACGACGACGATCTTCATGGCGACCAGCCCGACGGTGGTTGCGACCCGCCGACCCCGGGCCGCCGCGAGTGGCTCGCCGGTCCGGTCGTCGACGGCGACGACATCGAGCGGCGTGGCGTGGTCGTGTGCCCACGTGTGGGCGACCACGCTGAGTTCCAGGTCGGTGGGCCCACCCGAGTCCACGAACCCGGCTTCGACCTGTGCTGCATCGAGTGGCGCGACCTCGATGACGTCCAGGTCGACGCCGTCGGCGAACGAGTAGCGACTCGGGTCGGTCACCGTCGCGGCGAGGCGTCGCAGGTCGACGTCCTGTTCGGCGAGCGAGCGGGTGACGACGTCGAGGTCGACGGTGGTGCGGTGCGGCACACCGACCCGGCACAACACCGCCAGCCCGCCGATGAGGCACAGCTCGGCGGGCAGCGACGCCAGGATCTCCACCTCACGGTGGGTCGTGCCGCCGGGTCGGCCCGACAGCACCACGGTGTCGACGGACGACGTCACGGCACGATCCCCCACGCCTCGACGATCTCGCGACCGCGGGACGGGTCGACCGCCAGTCGCAACGCGCACACGATCGGGTGGGCCACCTGCCACGGGTGCTCGTCGTCGGCGAGGACGTCATCGTTGAGCGGCAGCCACCGCACAGGTGGCGTGCGCACCCACGTGCGGGTCGGG
>CAJBIS010000442.1 GCA_903953195.1 uncultured Actinomycetes bacterium | reverse complement strand
GAACCGGTGTCGGCGGCGGGCGGCGGGGGCGGCGCGGACTCGGCGGCCGCCGCACCCGGCGGGGGGGGCGGGGTGGCGGCGGCGCCCGGTGCTGGCGGAGCGAGACTCGTCATGGCGAGGTTGAACGGCGTCTGCGACTCGATCTGGTAGAGCGCCTGGTTGCAGCGGGCCCGCTGGTCCTCGATGTCCGCAGGCGGGCGCCCGGTCGCCTCGAGGTAGGCGAGCACGCCGAGGTCGCGCAGGTACGGTTCGGCCTGCTTGGCGCCTGTCCCCGTCGTCGCACTCGACAGCGCTCCGTCGACCGAGGCCACGGCCTGGTCCATCGCACTCTTGGCCTTGTCCAGGAATCCCATGTCGACCTCCCTGTGTGCGGATCACACGCCCTGACGGTGTTCCTGCAGTCGGTCGCACACTACCGGCGGGCGCGCCACCACGTCTCCCAGACCCGCTGGAGTTCCGGCCCGAACCAGTCGGCGCTCAGTTGGTTGAACGGATCGATCCCGATGTGGACGCCGTCGACCCGCAGCGCGGGATCCTCGACGCGCGGCTCGACGAACGTCGCCAGGTCGATCAGCCGGACGGTGTCGGGCCGCTGTGCGGCGACCTCGCCGAGGAGTTGGTTGAACCGATCGGTGCGGGCCGGGTCCAGCTGGCGGGTCACCGCGTCGGCGCGTCCGTCATCGGCCCACGACGCGAAGTGCGGCGCCGTCACGAGCACCACCATGGCACCACGCGACGACAGCACGTCGACCGCCTGCAGGAACTCGTTGCGGACGAAGTCGTCGACGACCGGATCACCGACCGACGAGAACGAGTTCGCACCGGGCAACAGGGCGTCGGGGACCTCCCAGACCGAGGCCATCAGCACGGCGACCTCCGGCCGGCCGGTGTCGAGTTCACGAGCCCAGCGCTCGGGCCACGACCGGCACTCGGCACTCGGGGACGACGTCACGTCGGCCTTCACGGACACGAAGCGACTCACCCCGCAACCGAGGACCGGTGAGCCCTCCACGGCGACCGCCCCGCCACTGTCACGCCCCCACACCCCGTACCCCATGGCCGCCAGGAGCGCGGTCGAGTCACCGAACCACGCCACGCCGGGGACCGGCGGCACGGGCAGCGTCGTCGGCGGCGGCGGTGGCGGCGGCGGACCCACGGTCGGGTCGGGCGCAACCGGCACCGTGGTGGCGGGCAGCACCGTCGGCGGCGGCGCCGTGGTCGACGCCGATCGCTGCGGCGACTCGGACACGAATGACCGGTAGTCGTCGAGCCGCGCCTCGAAGTCGACCGCCCGCTCCGACGACGCCACGGGGAGCGGCAGGAACGCCAGCGCGGCGACGAGGCCGACGCCCAGCACGGCCGGTCCGACCCCGTGACCGCTGACCGGCCACCGCAGGGTGCGCACGGGACGCTCGAGGAAGCGGTAGGACGCCATCGCCAGTGCCACCGTCACGCTGACGGCGATGGTGGTACTGACCCAACGGTTGAGATCGGGCCAGGTCTGGCGGACCGCCAGAAAGATCGGCCAGTGGATGACGTAGATGCCGAACGACCGCATGCCCACCCAGCGGAGGGCTCCGAGTGAGAGCACCCACCGAGTGGGACCCGTGGGGAGCGCCGCAGCCGTGATGACCGCACACGACAACAGGGCGTACAGCGTGAACCCACCGCGGTAGAGCCACGAGGTCGACTGGGGCAGGCTCCACCACCACCACATCTGCAGGACCAGCGCCGCGGCTCCGGCCACTGCGACGGCACGACCGACATGGGGTCGGGCGATGATCCGGACGCGGACCCGTTCCGACGCGAGCACGACCGCCAGGACCCCGCCGAGCAGGAGTTCCGCCGCACGGGTGTCGGTGCCGAAGTAGATCCGGTCGTCGCTCATCGTGAAGATCAGCGGCTCGAGCATCGAACACAGCGCCAGGATGGCGAGGGCGGTACCCAGCCACACGTGTCTGCCGCGACACCATCGCCACAGTCCGATCAGGAGGAGCGGGAACAGCAGGTAGAACTGCTCCTCGATCGCCAGACTCCAGAAGTGCAGGACCGGCGAGGGCGAGATGAAGAGATCCGCGTAGCTCTGGCCCTGTGCGATGAAGTGCCAGTTGGCGACCTCGAGCAGTGACGACAGCACGTCACCGCGCATGGTGGCCCGTTGGTCCGCCGTGGCGATGAACGGCGCGAACAGGAGCATGACTGCGGCCAGCACGGCCAACGATGCCGGCCACAGCCGTCGCACCCGTCGGGTCCAGAAGGGCCGGAGCGCGACGCCGTCGGTGCGGCGGAACTCCTGCAGCAGCAGCGACGTGATCAGGAAACCGGACAATGTGAAGAACGTCGACACGCCCAGGTAGCCGCCGACCATCCGCTCGAACCCGGCATGGAACGCCAGAACGCCGATGACGGCGATCCCACGCAGCCCGTCGAGCCCCGGCAGGTACGCCATCCGCCCGCGCGCGGGCCCGGTCATCCCCACGAAGTCTCGGGTTGCGGAATCGACGATCAGCACGTGACGGGCCTGCGTTCACTCATGGGACGCGACGAGATGCGCCCCGACGGGCGCACGTCCGCACAGCTTCGCGTACGGGGTGGGGTCCAGCGGGGTCATGCCCGGTGGCTAGCGTGTCGGCCATGTCCGAGCCCCAGTCCCCCGTGACCACCACCATCGATGACGGCGTCGCTGTCATCCGTCTCGACGACGGCAAGGCGAATGCCCTCGGGCACGACGCGCTCGACGGACTCGAGGCCGCGCTCGACGCCGCTGAGGCCGACGCCCGCGCCGCGGTCCTGGTGGGTCGGGACGGCAAGTTCTCGGCCGGCTTCGACCTCTCGGTGATGACCTCGGGTCCGGAGCAGGCCCGCGACCTGCTGGGCCGGGGCGCGCAACTGGGTCTGCGGGTCTTCGAGTTCCCGATCCCGGTCGTGCTCGGCGTCACGGGCCACGCGCTGGCGATGGGCGGGATCCTGTTGTGCTGTGCCGACGTGCGCATCGGCGCCCAAGGGCCCTTCAAGCTCGGACTGAACGAGGTCCGCATCGGCATGCCCGTACCCAGGTTCGCCGTCGAGCTCTGCCGCAACGCGCTGTCGAAGCAGGCCTTCAACAGCGCCATCCAGTTGGCACACGTGCACTCACCGGACGAGGCGCTCGCAGCCGGGTTCCTCGACGAGGTCACGGATCCGGCGGATGTCGAGCGTCGAGCGATCGAGGTGGCGACCGAACTCGCCGAGGCACTGCACCCTGCGCCGTTCAGGCTCACGCGTCGCAACTGCCGGGGAGACCTGGCGGCCGCACTCCGACAGTCGCTCGCTGACGACCTCGCCGAGTTCAACGTCGGCAACTGACACCGTCTCGATGCGCCACCGGCGCATCGAGACGGACCGAGGTCAGTTCTTGCGCTCCCGGCCCACGCAGGGCTCGAAGTTGCAGACGTTGGCGATCTCGCCCGGCGTGGCGAAGAACGCCTTCTTCTGAGCGATCACGCGGTCCTGCTCACGGACGAAGCCGTGGGGATCGATGCACGCCGGGTTCGTCGTGGCCTGACCGGCGTTCGCACCGGTACACGCCTCCTCGTACTGCGGGCTCATGGTCGGCGTGATGTTGCCCTGCGGAGGCGGCAGGGTGCCGAAGTCCCAGTAGACCAAGGCGGAACCGGTGGCCGGGAACTTCCGGATCGGGTCCAGCTTGTACTGGGCGAGCGACTGCAGCTGCGCCACCCGCGTCGTCTGGGCCTCACCCTGGAGCGCGTTCACGCCGGCGAGCTGGTTGGCGTACGGCGGCACCGTCGGCGGCAACGCCGGTTGGTACACCGGGATCTTCAGCGTCCGGGCCATGTTGTCGGCCGTGATGTTGGCCACCTGATGGTCACCGAACGCCACCTGCATCAACACCTCGTGGGGCGGCGTGCGGTCGTAGGTCCGTCCGGTGAGGTGCTGCACGTAGCCGCCGGCCTCGCCGCGGTCCCACAGCATCTGGATCAGACCGAACCAGATCTGCTGGTCCATCGGGTCCGGGTACGCCGCTTCCATGGCGGCGAAGTAGTCCGTGAAGTCGGTGCTCCGGTTCAGCAACGTGGAGTAGTTCATGCCGCCGACGCCGAGCGCCGCCTTGGTCCAGTCCTGCGCGACGGCGGTGGCGGCCGCGCCCATGATGGCGCCCTGACTGTTTCCGTCGAAGAACGCCTGGTCGGTGTTCATCATGTTGGCGGTGTCGACCTGGAAGTCGGGCGACGACCCGAGACCGTTCTCGTCGATCATCAGCCGTGCCAGGTAGAGCGTGTTGAGGATGCTCTGCTGCAACCGGTCCGGGATGGTCGGGAACTTCGACAGGTCCGTCAGCACCGAGAGCGCGTTCGGCACGTCCTCCTCGGCGAGACCGATCCAGTTCGTCGCGCAGTACACGGCGTTGAGCGCCGTGGCGGTCTTCTGGACGTCACCCGACAGCACCTCGTCGTTGCCACCGAGCAGGCCGTGTCCGTAGACGACCGGGAGCGCCTCACCCTTGGCCGCGGCGGTGCGGGGGATGATGCACCGGAACGAGGCCGTGTACGTGCCGACGGCGAGCGGGTCGCCGTTGAGCGGGCTGTAGACCATCCGCGCTCCCGGGGCACCGCCGTTGTCGAGGTAGAGCGGCACCTCGAACGTGCCCGAGATCTCGCGGTCGATGCCCTCGCTGAGCCCCTCCCGGGTCCGACCCGTGATCTGGAACTTGGGCGAGCCACCATCGAGACGCCCCATGGCATCGCCGCGCATGGACAGCAGTCGGCCGGCGAGCGTGTCGGGCCCGGCGACGGTGAACTCCCAGGCGAGGTACAGGTTGCTCCGGTCGACACCGGCCGCAGCCATCTCCGAGAACATGAAGTTGGCGGCTTCCTGACGGATCGAGATCCGCGGGTTGTCGACCTTGTTGTTGTCGCGGAACACCTGGAAGGCCATGGAGGCCGGGAGCGGGACGCCGTTCGTGCCGATCATCCGGCGCAGACCGACGGCGAACCGGTGCGTCTCGATGAGCGACGACGCCGGGCGCAGGATCAGAACCTGCTGCGACGGATCGGTGGCGCGCTGGTCCATCTCGGCCCAGTGCGGGACGAGCTGGCCACTGTCGAGGTCGACGATGACGGTTGCCGACTCGGGCTTCGTCGACAGCTCGATGTTCGCCTGTGACGGCAGGTTGGTCGCCGCCGGATCGAAGTTCGGGACGTGGACCAGGATCGGCGTGTTCGGGCTCCACCCGTCGTTGCGATTCCACTCCGACGGATCGAACGTGGCGCCGTCGACGTTGGGCAGCTGACCCGTCGGCAGGTTGACCCGCCGACCCGTGCCCGTCGCCCGATCCTGGACCGTGAAGAAGTCGCTCGGGAACGGCAACAGACAGTTCTTGGTGGTCAGGACACCGCACTCGGCGGGGATGGCGGCGAGCTCGGCGTCGAGTCGAGCGGCACGCTCGGGCGACAGTTCGGTCGGCTCAGGCGCGTCAGCGCTCGGCTCGACCGCGGCGACCTCGGACGCGGTCGGATTGCCCTTGGTGATGTCACCGCTGATCTCGGGCTTGGGCGGTTCCGCCTTCGCGCATGCGGCTGCCGCGAGCGCGAGCACGCACACCGCGGCGAGGAGTCGGGAGCGGACGGTCACGGCGTTCCTCTGTCTCGGCCAGTCATTGCGTGGGCGACCCTAGCCGTGGCGACCGGTCACCGGAAAACACCCTCGGCGAGGGTCGGTCACTGCTGCCGATTGCGTCGCCGCAGGAGCAGGAGCACGATCAGTGTGATGATCGCCGCGGCGCCGGTTGCGACGGCAACCGCACGGTTCGCGGTCTCCTCGGTGGGCGCCGGGGCCACGGGCACGCTCGACCCCCCGCGGGTGGCGGTCGACGCCGCACCGGAGGCGGATGCAACCGGCGACGGCGCAGATTCGCCGGCGGGTTCCTCCACCGACGTCGCGGCGACCCCATCGGCCGAATCGTCGGCCACATCGGCGGCCACGTCGTCGATCGAGTCATCGCTGGCGACCCGATCGGCGAGGTCGATCACCTGCCGTTCGGCCTCGACGGCCACGGGGTCCTCGACGCCGTTCTCGTCGGCGATGAGCGCCTCGACCGGCGCGTCGTCGTCATCGAGCACGGGGCGGGGGCGTTTCGGGTTGTAGGCCATCAGGCGTCTCCGCTGGGGGTGAGGGCGTGTTCCGGCGAGGAACCGGGCGCGCCCGGTTCCGCCGGATCCGGATCGAGGAGTCGTGACAGCGCATCGAACTCATCGGCGGCCTGGGCCGCGCCATCGCGGGTGAGCGAACCGACCGGCACCGACTGGGCCGCCGCCTCGGTCACCGCGGCGCGGAGCCGGACCGGCGGTTCGAGGACGAGGTCCGGGTGGGTCTCGAGCAGTTGGGCGTGCCAGTACCCGGCGTCGCGGGTCCGGGCGAGTCGGCTCACGATGATGCCCGCCACCTGCGGTCGCCCACCACGACGCTCCGAGATTCGGCGGACGTTGCGCAGGATCTGCTCGACTCCGTCGAGGCTCCACGCCGCCGGCTCCGCCACGATGGCGACCCGATCGGCGGCGAAGAGGGCGTTCACCGTCAACAGGCCGAGCGACGGCGGACAGTCGATGAGCACGTCGTCGTAGTCGCCGACGACACCCTCGAGCGACATCGCCAGACGGTCCTGTGCGCCGATGACGTCGTTGGCGAGCTGGTGCTCACTCTGGGCGAGCCGGGGTGAGCTGGGCACCACGTCAGGGACCGAGCCGGCACCGAGCGGTTCCCAACCGGCGGCGACGACCGCGCCCCGGACCGCACCAGCGGTCTCGGACTCGAGCGCCGCGTCGATCGTGGTCGCAGCGTTCCAGACCCCGAGTCCCGTGGTCGCGTTCGCCTGCGGGTCGAGGTCGACGACGAGCACCCGACGACCCCGAGCGGCGGCAGCGGCCGCCAGACCGAGCACCACGGTGGTCTTGCCGACGCCACCCTTCTGGTTGACCACTGCCGTCACGGACATGCCTCCACGGTAGTCCCCGGTGGACAACCGTGAGGTGAGCATCGAGCACGCGATCAGGCGAATGCAGCCCCGTCGTCCGGGCCGTTCCTCACACCACCTCGCTGCCGACGCCCGCCGGCACACGCCCGGACCGCAGCTCGCCGACCGGGCTCCCCCGTCGACGAACGCGCGTCGGGTCGCGCCAGACTCGGAACCGTGCCGGAGCTGCCCGAGGTCGAGACCATCCGACGCCAACTCGAGGGGGAGCTGGTCGGACGGCACATCGATGACGCGTGGGCGTTCCCGCATGCGAAGTTCGACCAGGCGCACGACGCGGTCGGCGGGACGTTCACCCGGCTGGGCCGGCGCGGCAAGTACCTGATCGCCACGCTCAGCGGTGTCGCCGGGCGCGGCGAGCCGGACCCGACGACTCCGGCGGGCGCCGGGGTCGAGCTGGTCGTCCATCTGGGGATGACCGGTCGGCTGGCCGTGGTCGAGGTGAACTCACTCGAGGACACACCACACCTGCGCGCCTCGTGGACGCTCGACGACGGCCGCATCCTGCAGTTCGTGGACGTCCGGCGGTTCGGCCGGATCGCCGTCGTCGACGCCGGCGACCACCGATCGCTCGCAACGCTCGACCGGATCGGCCCCGAACCGTTCGACGACGCCTTCGACGCCGAGAGTCTTCGACGGACGGTCAACGCGAGCCGACGAGCCGTCAAGACCCAGTTGCTGGCCCAGCGGGTCGTCGCCGGGGTCGGCAACATCTACGCCGACGAGGCGCTGTGGCTGGCCGGCGTCCACCCCGCGAGCCGGCGGCTGACCCGTGCCGACGCCGAGCGCCTGCGCGATGCCGTCCGGGAGGTCCTGCAGGCCGGGATCGACCACGGCGGAACCACCCTGCGGGACTACCGAGACGCCCACGGGGGCACGGGGACGAATCAGCACCGACTGGCCTGCTACGGCCGCTTCGGGGAGCCGTGTCGACGCTGCGGGACCGAACTCCGCAGAACCGTGATCGACGCCAGGACCACCACGTTCTGCCCGGTCTGTCAGCGCCGCTGAGTCGTTCCCGGCACCGGTCCGACGACGCCAGCGGGCAGGTGCCCGCGACTCCGCGCTTGTTTCATGACAGGTCGCGCGCGTACATTGCTGTTTGGTTACGAAACGCGACACTGTTGTCATACCCGTTACCTCACTGCCATGAACCAGACGCACCTGCCCACCACATCCACCGATCGGCCCCGCCTCGTCCGGCGACGCTGGGTCCGCTCACTCGGCGGCCTCGCCGCCGGCGCTGCGCTCTTGTTCGCAGCCTCGGCACCAGCTCAGGGTCAGGACGACGGGCAGAGCCTCGAGGCACTCCGTCAGCAGCGCAGTGAGATCCAGGCCCGCCAGGCCGAGCAGGCCGGCACCGTCGACGCACTGCAGGTGTCCGACGCCGAGGCCAAGGCCGCACTGTCGACACTCAACGCCCAGGTCAACGCCCAGCAGGACCGGGTCGAGGAGGCCGAGCGTTCGGTTCGTCAGGCCGAGGACGAGCAGCAACAGGCCGAGGAGGCCCAGGCCCGGGCGCAGCGGGAACTCGATGCGGTGCACGCGGACCTGCGCGACGTCGCCGTCGACGCCTACATCTCGGTCGGGGGCGCCGTGGGCGACGACACCCTCCGCACCGCGAGCGCCGGCAACGTCAACGACGCCGTCCACATGCGGACCCTGCTGTCGGTGAAGGCCGGCGAACGCACCGACGTGGTCGAGCGATACCGGACCATCCAGGACGACCTCGAGGTGCAGCGCGCCGCCGCGGCCGAGGCCGCCGACCGTGCCCGCGCACAGCGGCAGGTCGTCGCCGACCGCATGGCCGAGCTCGACGAGGCCCGCTCCCGCCAGCAGGACTACACCGACCAGCTCGAGCGCCGCATCGATGCGGCACTCGCCGAGGCGCAGTCACTCGCTTCGGTCGACGCCGAACTCGCCAGCACGATCACCGCTCGCGAGACCCAGATCGCTCAGGCCATCGCCGCTCAGCGGGCCGCGGACGAGGCCCGCTCGCAGACCCGGACGGCGCAGGGCCTCGATCCCCTCTCCACCGGCGGCACGTCGGGCGGCTCGGTCGGGACACCGCCGTCGATCGTCGGGAGCGGTGACATCGTCACGGTCGGTGGCATCCAGGTGCACTCGAGCATCGCCGGCAACCTCCAGTCCCTGCTGGCAGCGGCGGCCGCCGACGGCACGCCGCTCTCGGGCAGCGGGTTCCGCGATCCGAGCGAGCAGATCGCCCTGCGGCGACAGAACTGCGGAGGCAGCGACTACGCCGTCTACAACGCTTCGCCCTCATCGTGCAGCCCGCCCACGGCGCGGCCCGGATCGTCGATGCACGAGCGGGGCCTGGCCATCGACTTCCGGAACTGCGGAACACGCTCGACGGCGTGCTACCAGTGGCTCGCGGCGAACGCCTCGAGGTTCGGGTTCTACAACCTGCCCTCCGAGTCCTGGCACTGGTCGACGACCGGTTCCTGACATCGACCTGAACGACGCGGTCAGGACGACGGACTGAGTGTCTCGTCGGCGTAGACGATCTCGTCGCCACCCAGCTCCTTCGCACGACGCACACCGGCGTCCGCCAGCTCGATGATCCCCGTGGCGTCGAGCGCGACCCGGGCGTTCGTGATGCCGTACGAACACGTGAACGCCGGCGCCGTGCCGATCAGCGCACGGTCCAGCAGGTCGCAGCGCACCCCTTCGAGCAGCGCGACGGAGTCCCGCAGTGTGAGGCCGGCGCACACCAACGAGATCGTGCCGTCGCCGCGGTCCGCGGCGAACGAGTCCGGTCCGCCGCGGGCACGCAGCGTCGACGCGAGCGCCCGGATCGACTCGTCCCCGGCGTCGTGCCCCAGGTCCCGATTGATGCGTTCCAGCTCGTCGATGTCCGCGAGCACCAGGACGAACGGCATCTGCTGAGCGATCAGCGACTCGAGCCGGGAGTGCAACGAGGCCGGACCCGGGAGGCCCGAGATCGGATCGACCACTCGCTCCGCATCGACGCCCGCATCTGCCACCGGTTCCACATCGACCAGCGGTTCGACCGGCGGCCCGTCAGGAACGGTCGGTTCCCGCTCGGTCGCCACGTTCGGCACCGGTGACGCGATCGACTCGGATGACTCGGCCGGCTCCATCACCGGGCGGGACCGACGGAGCGCCGACCCCGTGCGGCCGGCCAACCACGAGAGTTCGGCGAGTTCCTCGGCCTCGGGTGGCGCACCGACGGGTCCGACGACGTGAACGACCCCGACGGTGCGACCGTCGACCCCGACCGGGATGCAGGCCGCCGAGCAGGGACCCTCCGCTCGGGTTCGCAGGAACGAGCACGCGTCGACGTCATCGGAGCGCGCGGCCACGAGCACCTGCGCGCGGCGCATCGACGGGCAGTCCG
>CAJBIS010000441.1 GCA_903953195.1 uncultured Actinomycetes bacterium | reverse complement strand
ATCCTCGTGAAGGTCGACCGAGCCACCATGTCGGTGTCGCTCGAGGGCCGGATCCCGCTCCTCGATCGCAGCATCGTCGAGTTCGCAGCGTCGTTGCCGATCGACGTGCGCATGCGGGACGGTCAGGCCAAGTGGCCGCTGCGACAGCTGCTCAGCAGGTACGTCCCCCGCGAGATGTTCGAGCGTCCCAAGTCCGGCTTCGGTGTGCCCATCGAGGAGTGGCTCGTCGGTCCGTTGCGGCCGTGGGCCGAGGAGCACCTGTTCTCGGAGCCGGTGCGCGACGTCCTCGACGTCTCGCTCGTGCAGCGAGCCTGGCGGGACCATCGGAACGGCCGGCGCAACCACGCGTACGAACTCTGGGACGTCATCATGTTCTCGGTGTGGTGCGAACACCGCGGCATCCGACCCTGACGGTGCCGACACTCACGAACGACGAGCGACACTCCGGTAGAGCTCGAGCATGGCGTTCGTGACCTCACCGATCTCGTAGCGAGCGGCGAACTGTTCGACGCCACGACGGGAGAACTCAGCACGTCGCCCCGCGTCACCGAGCAGGTCGACCATGGCCGACCCGAGGCCGTCGATGTCACCACGTGGCACGACGACTCCGAACTCGCCATGGCCGAGCACCTCGGCGATCGCCGGCGCGTCCGACCCGATGATCGGTGTCCCGACCGACATCGCCTCGATCAGCGTGCCGCCGAACCCCTCGTAGTGGGACGGGAAGACGAACACGTCGGCTGCCGTGTAGATGAGCGGCACATCGGTGCGGTGACCCGGCATGCGGATCGACGCACCGACACCGGTCTCGTCGATCGCCCGCTCGATGTTCGGCGTCGCATCACCTGCTCGACCGGCGAGGACCAGCACCGCGTCCGGGATCTGCTCGACCACCTGCGCGAACGCCCGGATGAGTTCCGGTTGCGCCTTCTGGTGGTCCTGTCGCGCCAGGTTCAACAGCATCGGCGCGTCGGCGTCGACCTCGAGCTCCTCGCGGATCGCGAGACGTGCGGCGGCCGGGTCGGCGGGCAGCGACGGCATCGGTCGCCCACGCGGCACCACCGTGATGCGATCGCCATCGATGCCGAGCACGTCCGTACCTTCGGTGCGGACCGCCTCGGTGAGCGCGTGGAAGTGGTCGACGAAGTGGCGAGCGGTGAACCCGTCGATGCGCCGCAGCACGTCGAGCTTCCGCGGGGACACGTCCAGACCCTGCAGTCGCACCGGGTCGTAGGTCGTGTTCACGAGACTGTTGAGGAGCGGCACACCGGACCGGATCGACGCGGCGCGCGCCACCAGACACGAGTTCAGGAGCGTGGCGTGCACGACGTCGGGCTGCTGCTCCTTGATGGCGGCGCGCATCGCCTGCACCCGGCCGGGCCAGCTGCTGGTGGGCAACACGTCGACCCGGAACCCCTCGTCGCGCAGGCGCTCCTGCAGACCGCCCTCACGAGGGATCAGCGTGACCACCGATGACTCGACACCCAGGTCCCGGAGCCGCGGCAGCATGGCGGCGAGCGAGTGCT
>CAJBIS010000440.1 GCA_903953195.1 uncultured Actinomycetes bacterium | reverse complement strand
GGGATTCCTCGGTGACGGCCATGCGTCTCCTCAATGATCAGTGCAGATCAGGGGAAGCGCAACCAGAGCGTACGACCCGGGAGCGACAGCGGCGCCAGCATCCCCGGGTCCGCGGTCGTCAGGCCGCGGTCTCCTGCGAGTAGCTGTTCCCGAGGTCGTCCTGCAGCACCTGGGCGGGCACGGTGCGCGTGTCGATCAGCAGCGGTGCGTCGAGGGTGCGGGCGGCGAACGTCCAGCCCTCGGGAAGCTGGAGCCGAGCCCCGAGTCCGGCGAGGTCCGACTCGGTGAGCGACGGGTCGCGCTGCTGGCTCCACGTCTGCATCACGTAGGTCACACCGGCGGGATCGGTCAGCTCGTAGACGGTCTGACCGGCGTCGAAGGTGAACACGACCTTCCGGTCGACCGTGTTCGGCCGGTACGGAATGGCTGCGTCCGCGATCGATCCGACCTCGACCGACGCCTGGCGGTACATCTCGATCCCACCGAAGTCCGACTTCGGCAGATCGCTCGGTGACCCGACCTTCTCGACGCGGTCCATCAACCAGAAGCGCGGCCCGTTGAGCACCGCGAGCGGCACGCCGGCGGCCGACGCGATCGCCGCCGCGTCGAGTTGCGCCCACTGCTCCTGGGGGCAGTCGTTCAGCGGGTAGCTGTTGTACACGTCGGCGGCCACCTGACCATCGCCCGGCCGGACGAGCAGCACCTCGCAGTAGCGCTTCGTCCGCATGCTCTCGGCGGCCGGTGCAACGGTCGTGCTCGACGGCGCGGTCGTCGACGGCGCCTCACTCGCCGTCGAGCTGGAACCGCTCTCGGCACCCGATGAACACGACGCGAGCACGAGTGATCCCGCCAGGACCGCTCCTCGAGCGGTCCGCTGGGCGACGGTGGCGATGCGGGTGCGGATGATCATGTGGACTCCTCGGTGTCTTCGGTCGTTGTGGTCTCGGTGGACGTCGTTCCGGTCACGGTCGTCTCGGGCACGGTCGTTTCGCGCACGGTCGTTGAGTTCGCCGGCGAGTCGCTCGATGACCGGGCGGTGGCGAGTACCGCGGGCATCTGTTCGACCAGCGCACTCGCGAGCACCCGGGCCTGTTCGGCATCGAGTCGCCCGTCGACGACCAGGTCGGCGATGCCGAGCAACGCGGTGAGCAGCGTCCACAACAGCGCACGGGACAACGCCGGGGCCGAACCGTCCTGATCGACCCTCGCTCCCCACCGTTGTTCGACGTGCGCCCGCAGGCGTCGGCGGGGGCCGTCGAGCTCGGAGTTCGCGGTGTCGCTGATGATGAGCCGCACGGCCCGCAGGTCGTCGACCGGCAGGTCGAGCAACTCGCCGACGTCCCACTGCGGCGTCTCGCCGTCGCGATCGCCATCCGGGCCGGAGTTCGCTGCGCCGGCACGTTCGACGGCGGCGAGGTAGCCGCTCAGCCGGTCCTCGAAGAACGCCTCGTAGAGCGTCGCCAGGTCGCCGAAGTGGTCGTAGACGAGCCGGCGGCTGACACCGGCCTCGGCGGCGACCGCCACCATCGTGATCCCCGCGAGTCCCTGGTCGCTGAAGACCCGCGACGTGGCGTCGAGCAGTTGCTGCCGACGCTCCGCCGGACGCAGATACGGTCGCTTCGCAGCAGATTCAGCGGTGTCGGAAACCTGCATCGGTCTGCACCGTAGCCACAACTGCACGTTCTGTACAGTTCTGGCCATGGACCAGCCTGCCCTGGTTCTGCCCTCCGTGGTGTCAGCGTGAATTCCCCGGGCACCATCTGCGAGCGCTGCGCACCCACTCAGGCGTCGAGCTCGATCTCGTAGACGATGAATCCGGCGTGCTCGGCCACGTGGTCGTACAGACGCCGGGCCGTTGCATTGCCCGTGTGCG
>CAJBIS010000439.1 GCA_903953195.1 uncultured Actinomycetes bacterium | reverse complement strand
CGAGGCCGGGCCCTCGAGTTCACAACCTGCGACCCGGCAACCGAATCCCGCCGCCATGTCGAGCCAGAGGCCGAGGCCCGAACCGAAGTCGAGCACCGACAGCTTCGAGGGGTCCGATCCGACGAGACGGATCAGCTGCTCCACCTGAGCGGCGTACTCGGTCCGAACCTCCAGACCGCGATGCGACTCGACCTCGGTGCGGTCGTGCGCCGCCAGTTCGCCGTAGAGCACCCGCAGCCCCGCCGGGTCGAGCACGTCACGTTGGAAGATCAGCCCGCAGTCACCACAGGCGTCCAGCGTGTACGAGGCGTCACCCAGGTCGTCCAGATCGAGCCGACCGGCGTAGTGGCGCCGCAGGTAGCCCGCGACCGGGGCCTGGGCGAACGGCAGTGACAGCAGTGTGGCCGCTGATCCCGACCCGCAGACGGGACAGGCGCCTCGGCGTTCGACATCCACCGCCGGCCCCGAGGTTCCTGATGCTTCAGGCCGTCTGGATCTTGATCTCGATGTCGACGCCCGCCGGGAGGTCGAGGCGCTGCAGCGAATCCACGGTGTTCGGCTTGAGGTCGATGATGTCGATCAGCCGCTTGTGGATGCGC
Source organism: uncultured Actinomycetes bacterium (assembly GCA_903953195.1). Taxonomy (GTDB): domain Bacteria; phylum Actinomycetota; class Acidimicrobiia; order Acidimicrobiales; family Microtrichaceae; genus SXMI01. The sequence goes on along the minus strand of CAJBIS010000439.1, from coordinate 1,679 downwards.
ATCTCGAAGTGCTCGCGCGAGTCCTTGTCCTTGTGCGGCGACCGGATGACCGTGAAGCGGTGCTTCTCGGTCGGGAGCGGCACCGGGCCACGAACGGTGGCCTGGGTGCGGGTGACCGTCTCGACGATCTTCTTCGTGGACTGGTCGATGACCTCGTGGTCGTACGCCTTGAGGCGGATCCGGATCTTCTGTTCAGCGGCCATGCGTGTTCGTGTCTCCTGCTGGGTCGAGGCGGAATCGGGCCTCGGTCATCGACTGTCAAGGAACGGGCCGCACTGCGGCCGAGGTGAACTGTAGGGCGCAGCGTCGTACGACGCCAACGCCGGAGGAGCGCACTGCGGTGACTCATCCACCACGCGAAACGCCGGAGGCTCCCGACGCCGGCCCGTGGCACCGGGAGCCTCCGAGCGACTCGCTGGATCTGATGTGGAGTGACCGGTGCGCACCGGTCACTCCGGGGTGATCACTTCAGGATCTTCGTGACGCGACCAGCGCCCACGGTCCGACCACCCTCACGAATCGCGAACCGCAGACCCTCGTCCATCGCGATCGGAGCGATCAGCTCCACCGTCATCTCCGTGTTGTCACCCGGCATGCACATCTCGGTGCCATCCGGCAACGACACCGACCCCGTCACATCCGTCGTCCGGAAATAGAACTGCGGCCGATAGTTCGAGAAGAACGGCTTGTGACGGCCACCCTCCTCCTTCGTCAACACGTACACGTTCGCCTCGAAATTCGTGTGCGGCGTGATCGAACCGGGCTTCGCGAGCACCTGACCGCGCTGCACGTCCTCCTTGTCGATGCCACGCAGAAGCGCACCGATGTTGTCACCCGCCTGCCCCTCATCGAGCAGCTTGCGGAACATCTCCACACCCGTGCACGTCGTCTTCTGCGTGTCCTTCAGACCCACGATCTCGATCTCGTCACCCGTGTGGATCACACCCTGCTCCACCTTGCCGGTCACGACCGTGCCACGACCCGTGATCGTGAACACATCCTCGATCGGCATCAGGAACGGCTTGTCCAGATCACGCTCCGGCTCCGGCACATACGAATCCACCGCCTCCATCAACGCCATCACCTGATCCTGCGCCGCCGAATCACCCTCCAGGGCCTTCAACGCCGACACCGGAATCACCGGACAGTCATCACCATCGAACTCGTACTCCGACAGCAGCTCCCGGACCTCCATCTCCACCAGTTCCAGGAGTTCCTCATCGTCGACCATGTCGACCTTGTTCAACGCCACCACGATCGCCGGCACACCCACCTGACGGGCCAACACCACATGCTCACGCGTCTGCGGCATCGGACCATCCGTCGCAGCCACCACCAGGATCGCCCCATCCACCTGAGCCGCACCCGTGATCATGTTCTTGATGTAATCCGCGTGACCCGGCATGTCGACATGCGCATAGTGACGGTTCGCCGTCTCATACTCCACATGCGACACATTGATCGTGATCCCACGCTCCCGCTCCTCCGGAGCCTTGTCGATGTTCTCGAACTCCGTGAACGAGTTCCCCGGCACACGATCCGCCAACGTCTTCGTGATCGCCGCCGTCAACGTCGTCTTCCCATGATCGATATGACCCATCGTCCCCACATTCACATGGGGCTTGTTCCGCTCGAACTTCTCCTTCGCCATGGGCCTGACCTTTCGTGTGTGCTCTGGG
>CAJBIS010000438.1 GCA_903953195.1 uncultured Actinomycetes bacterium | reverse complement strand
CGGCGAGGAACTCCTCGTCGAGGTGTCGGGCGTGGGCTACCGGGTGCAGGTGTCGCCGGCGCACGCGCTGGCGTTCGGGGCCGTGGGCGACCAGGTCTTCCTGCACATCCACCACGTCGTGCGCGAGGACGCGCAGACGCTCTACGGGTTCCCGTCGGCCGACGAGCGCCAGGTGTTCGCCACGCTGCTCTCCGCACACGGGGTCGGCCCGTCGCTCGCTCTCGCGATCCTGTCGGTGTACCAGCCCGACGTGCTCCGATCGGTCGTCGTCGCCAACGACGTCGACGCGCTGTGCATCGTCCCCGGTGTGGGCAAGAAGACCGCCGCCCGGTTGCTCGTCGAGCTCTCGTCGCGGCTCGACGCCCCCGTCGACGCACCGGCGACCGCCGCGGGCGCAGCCGGATCCGGTGCCGCGGTCCGCACCGACGTGCGCGAGGCCCTCAGCGGCCTCGGCTACGCGCCCGACGAGATCCAGCGGGCGCTCATGGATCTTCCCGTCGAGGGCGAGACCTCGGAGCTGCTCCGACTGGCACTCCAACGACTGGCGGTGGCGTGACCCGTGGCGCGTGACGAGATGCTCGACCCGAACGCCCTGCCCGACGAGGCGGCCGACGCGCTCGACGCCCGCGGCGCGAGCCGGGCCGTCGGGTCCGGCGCTGCCGCCGGTTCGGGCTCGTCCGGAGGTCCGGCCACCTCGGGCGGGTTCGATGATGCGCTCGCGGACCCGGTGTCGAGTCTGCGACCGCGCACCCTCGAGGAGTTCGTGGGTCAGGCCGAGACCAAGGAACGACTGTCGATCATCCTCGCCGCCGCCCGCGCCCGGTCCCAGGCCGCCGACCACCTGCTGTTCGCCGGTCCACCCGGTCTGGGCAAGACGTCGCTCGCCGGGATCGTCGCCCACGAGATGGGCGTGGAACTCCACATCACCTCGGGTCCGGCGCTCGAACGGCCCGGCGATCTGGCCGCCATCCTCACGAAGCTCGGCGAGGGCGACGTGTTGTTCATCGACGAGATCCACCGTCTGTCGAGGTCGGTCGAGGAGGTGCTCTATCCGGCGATGGAGGACTTCCAGCTCGACATCGTCCTCGGGAAGGGCCCGGCGGCGCGCTCGATCCGCCTCGACCTGCCGCGGTTCAGCCTGGTGGGAGCCACCACGCGGACCGGGCTGATCACCGGACCGCTGCGCGACCGGTTCGGACTGGTGGCCCGTCTCGACTTCTACGAACCAGAGGATCTCCGGGCCATCGTCGTCCGGGCGGCGAACATCCTCGGCGCCGAGATCAATGGGGCCGGCGCCGAGGAGATCGCCCGCAGGTCGCGTGGCACACCACGGATCGCCAACCGGCTGCTGCGGCGCGTCCGAGACGTGGCCGAGGTCCACGGCGACGGCGCGATCGACGCTCAGGTGGCCCGCGAGGGACTCGAGCTCTTCGGCATCGACGAGCTCGGTCTCGACAAGGTGGACCGATCCGTCCTGTCGGCCCTGTGCGAGCGGTTCGGCGGAGGGCCGGTGGGCCTGTCGACGCTCGCGATCGCCGTGTCGGAACCGACCGAGACGGTCGAGGACGTGTACGAGCCGTACCTGATCCAGCAGGGCCTGCTCATGCGGACCCCACGGGGCCGGGTGGCCACGACGGCGGCCTGGCACCACCTGGGCCTCGTCCCACCGGCATCGGCGCTCCCGGGCGCCGACCCCTCGCTCTTCGAGTGATCTCGTGGGCCCGTCGGCGCAGCGCGGCGGACATCCCGCCAACTACTCGCCCGGGCCCCCGGTGCGCGATCCTGTGTGAGTCGTAGCCGCGAGCACCTCCGGAGCACTGATGGAACGGACGATCTTCGACGAGGAACACGAGATGTTCAGGAAGGCCTATCGGACCTTCCTCGAACGGGAGGTCGTTCCGCACCGTGACGAGTGGACCGAGGCCGAGATCGTGCCGCCGTCGGTCTTCGCGAAGGCCGGCGAGTCGGGCTTCCTCGCCATGCCGGTCCCCGAGCAGTACGGCGGCGCGGGCATCGATGACTTCCGCTACAGCCTCATCATCACCGAGGAACTCTGCGTCGCCGACCTGCTGCCGCACGGCCTCGGCATGACGCTCCACACCGACGTGTGTCTGCCGTACTTCCTCGACTACTGCAACGACGAGCAGAAGGCGCGCTGGCTGCCCGGCATCGCGTCGGGTGAGTTGATCACTGCGGTGGCCATGACCGAACCGGGCATCGGCTCCGACCTGGCGTCCATGACGACCTCGGCCATCCGCGACGGTGACACCTACGTCGTGAACGGCTCGAAGACGTTCATCACGAACGGCATCAACGCCGACCTGGTGCTCGTCGCCGCGAAGACCGATCCGTCCCAGAAGCACAAGGGCATGTCGATCATCGTGCTCGAGCGTGGCATGGAGGGTTTCGAGCGTGGCCGCAACCTCGACAAGGTCGGGATGCACGCGCAGGACACCGCCGAGCTGTTCTTCACTGATGTGCGCGTGCCCGTCGAGAACCGCATCGGCGACGAGGGCGAGGGCTTCATGCTGCTCGTCAAGAACCTGCCGCAGGAGCGGCTCTCGATCGCGGCCACCGGCATCGCGCATGCCCGGGCGATGCTCACGTGGACACGGGAGTACGCCGCCGAGCGCACGGCCTTCGGCCAGCCGATCGGGTCGTTCCAGAACAGCCGCTTCAAGCTCGCCGAGATGGAGACCGAGATCACCATCGGCGAGTCGTTCATCGACCAGTGCGTCATGGCGCTCAACGAGGGCACGCTCACCGCGGAGACGGCGGCGATGGCGAAGTGGTGGTGCACCGAGCTGCAGAAGCGCGTGGCGGACACCTGCGTGCAGCTGCACGGCGGCTACGGGTACATGAACGAGTACCCGATCGCCCGGGCCTACGTCGACGCCCGCATCACCTCCATCTACGGCGGCACGACCGAGATCATGAAGGAGATCATCGGCCGCTCCATGGGCTTCTAGTCACCCGCCGTGGACACCTCGGAGCTCGACTACGAGCTCCCCGAGGCGGCGGTCGCACAGCACCCCGCCGAGCCGCGTGATGCCGCACGGCTGTTCGTTCCGATCCTCGACGGCGCTGATCGGCACCGTCACGTGTCCGACCTGCCGTCGCTCGTCGAGCCGGGCACGGTGGTCGTCCTCAACGACACCCGGGTCCTGCCCGCGCGGGTTGCCGTGCGTCGGCCCGGGTCGAGCGACGGGGAGGTGCTGCTGCTCGAGGCCGCGTCCGACGGTTGGTGGGAGGCGCTGTGCCGGCCGTCGCGGAAGCTCCGGGAGGGGTCGGTCGTGCACGCGGTCGTCGGCGACCTGGCCTTCGAGCTCGGAGCCACACTGGACGACGGCCGTCGCATGGTGCGGCCGGTGCATCAGGGCGACCTGCTCGCCGCGCTCGATGTCAGCGGTGTCGTGCCGCTGCCGCCGTACGTGCACGAGCGACTCGACGATCCGGAGCGCTACCAGACCGTGTTCGCCCGGGTCCCGGGTTCGGTCGCCGCACCGACCGCCGGTCTGCACCTCACCCCTGCGGTCCTCGACCGACTCCGCGACGTCGGGGCGGAACTCCACCGGGTGGAACTGGTCGTCGGGCTCGACACCTTCCGCCCGATCAGCACGACACGGGTGGAGGACCACGTGATCCACTCGGAGCAGTACACCGTTCCGCCGTCGACCTGGGACGCGGTCACGGCAGCACGTGACGACGGCCGACCGGTGCTGGCGGTGGGCACGACGACCGTCCGGTCGCTCGAGTCGATGGCCGCCACGGGCGCGCCGTCGGGTCGGACGTCGTTGTTCATCACACCGGGGGACCGCTTCGCCGTCGTCGACCGTCTGCTCACGAACTTCCACCTGCCCCGGTCGTCCCTGCTCGCGCTCATCGAGGCGTTCACGGGGCCGGTGTGGCGCGACCTCTACGGTGAGGCCCTCGCGGCCGGCTACCGGTTCCTGTCGTTCGGTGACGCCATGCTGCTGGACCGGGCCGAGGTCGAGGTCGACGCGACCGCGACCCGCTCGGTGGAGGAGGAGCCGGCATGAGGGCCGAGTTGACCGTCGAGGCCACCGACGGCGCCGCCCGAGTCGGACGACTCCGGCTGGCCCGCGGCACCGTGGCCACGCCGTTGTTCATGCCCGTGGCCACACGCGGCACGGTGCGCGCCGTCCCGACCCACGACGTGGAGGCCATCGGTGACGCCGCCGGACCGGTGCCGCCGGTCGAGGTGCTGCTCGCCAACACGTACCACCTGATGCTGCGTCCGGGCGCCGATGCCGTGGCCGCGCTCGGCGGACTGCACCGCTGGTGCGGTTGGGACCGTCCGATGTTGACGGACTCCGGCGGGTACCAGGTGTTCTCGCTCGAACCGAAGGTCACCGACGAGGGCGCGGCGTTCCGCTCGACGTACGACGGTTCGGCGCACCTGTTGACGCCCGAACTCGCCGTCGAGATCCAGGAGCAGCTCGGCGCCGACGTCCAGATGGTCCTCGACGTGTGCCCGCCGCTGCCGTCGTCGGATCACGTCGTCCGGGCCGCGGTCGAGCGGACGGCGGCATGGGCGGCGCGGGCGCTCGCGGCCCGGCGCCGCGTCGAGGACCAGTCGTTGTTCGGCATCGTGCAGGGCGGCGTCGATGTGTCGCTGCGTCGCGAGGCCGCGGAACGCACCGTCGAACTGGGCTTCGACGGCTACGCGCTCGGAGGGCTCTCGGTCGGCGAACGTCGGGACGAGATGCTGCCGGCGATCGACGCCGCGGTCGCGCTGCTCCCGACGGACCAGCCCCGGTACCTCATGGGGGTGGGCGATCCGTTGTCGATCATCGAGGCTGTGTCCCGCGGGATCGACATGTTCGACTGCGTGCTCCCGACACGGCTGGCCCGGCACGGCACGCTGCTCACGGACGCCGGTCGACTCAACATCACCCGCGCCGAGTTCATCCGGAGCGAGGAGCCGATCTCGGCGACGTGCCCGTGTCCCACGTGCGCTCGCTACCCGCGTGGCTACCTGCGTCACCTGGTCTCGGTCGACGAGCAGTCGGCGGCCACGCTGTGCAGCCTCCACAACCTGACGTGGATGAGTGGCTACATCGGTCGAATCCGGGCGGCGGTGCGCTCCGGAACGCTCCGGGCCCTCCGGGACGACGTCGCCGAGGTGTGGTCCGGCAGCGATCCGGGCGGCGCCCGGGTCTGACCGGCCCATCCCACGGTCGGCGATTCCACATCCGCCGCCCCGGCCCCTAGCATCCGGGGACTGTGAACACCTTCGCGAACCTGTTGGCCCAGGAGCAGAGCGGCAACCCGCTCGGACTGCTCGTCATCATCATCCCGTTCGGCCTGCTCATCTACCTGATGGTGGTGCCGCAGCGGAAGCAGCGGGCCCGTCAGCAGCAGCTGATCGCGTCGCTCGAGGCCGGTGAAGAGGTGGTCACGGCCGGTGGCATCGTCGGCACCATCAACTTCGTCGAGGACGACCTGGTCCACCTCGAGGTCGACAACGACGTGGTGATCCGGGTCGCCAAGGGATCGATCAGCCGCACCACCCGCGAGCCCGACCCGGCGGAGCGCCCCAGTGGCGGGATGCTCGGGGGCCTGTTCGGTGGCGGTGGCGCCAAGAAGGCCACCGAGTCGTCCTCGGCTCCGGAGCCGGCGGTGATCTCTCGGCGTGTGACTCCGAAGCAGGGTGGCTCGTCGTCGAGCACCAACGGGAAGAGCGCCTCGGATTCCTGAGATCGGGAACGGCGGGTCGTCGGTTGGTGCTGATGCGCCCGATACCCTGCTGCTGATGCCGATCCGGCGACCCCGCGGAACGAGGACGATGCACCGATGAGGAAGCATCCGGAGCGATTGATGTTCGCCACCATGCTGGTGGCGTACGGCCTGTTGATCGCCACCATCTGGTCGGGCCGCACCCCGACGCTCGGCCTGGACCTGCAGGGCGGGATCTCGGTGAACCTCCAGCCGGTGAAGAACGGACAGGTCGTCGACGACGTGTCCACCGAGCAGTTGGACCAGGCCATCGCCATCATTCGTCGCCGTGTCGACGCGCTCGGTGTGGCCGAGCCCGAGGTCTCCCGGCAGGGCAACACGATCCTGGTGCAGCTGCCGGGGGCGAAGGATCAACAGCAGGTGCTCGACACGGTGGGCAAGACCGCCGAACTCCGGTTCCGTCCGGTGCTCGGTGATCTCGGCACGACGCTCGCCGGACCGGCCCGGACCGAGGCCGAGGCGAAGGTCGCGCAGTTGAGCACGGAGCTGGGGCTGCCGGCCGGCGTGACCGCGGCGCAGGTGGTGGCCGACGAGCAGGCGAAGCAGCCGCAGATCCCGACGCAGGAGGCGGCGCCGTCGACGACGCTGGCACCGACGACGTCCGCGGTGCCGGCCACTCCGTCGGGGCCGGCGACCACGCTCGACCCGACCGCCGGCACCGGAGGCGGACGCTCGGCGGGCCTGCGCCGTCAGGGCGACACGACGACCACGGT
>CAJBIS010000437.1 GCA_903953195.1 uncultured Actinomycetes bacterium | reverse complement strand
CCGGATGTCGGGGATCGTGATGCCGATCGCATGGTGGATCCCCCCGGCGAGCTCGTCGAAGCGCACCAACCCGGCGAGCATCGACGTCCCCGCTGCGTTCACCGACGCGATCGGCCGCTCGTTGGAACGCAGGTCGTAACTGACGACTGCGTCCGCGTACCACTTGCCCGTGGAGCGGGCGGACTCGTTCTCGCCCGGCGGCTGCACGTTGATCAGCTCTCGGGTGCGGCACGTCGTCGGGTCGACGAGCAGCAGGTGCTTGTCCCACGCCCGACCGGGCCAGCCCTCGAACCGGGGAATCGGCGGCATCGGCACCGCGGCGCCGTCGGAGTAGTACTGGTACACGGCCGCGGTGATGAAGTCGGACGGCACCGCCGTCGCCGGGTCGATCACGTTGATCGGGTACCCCCGGCGGGACCCCTCGTTGACCGTGCTGCCGAAGCCGGGACGGAGCGCCGAGGTCGGCCCCATCGACTCGATGATGCGCTGCGAGTCGGCCGCGACGGGGAGTGCGTCGATGGATGCGTTGAACGGATGGTCCGCCGGGAACATCGGGCATCCGGCGATGCCGAGCCGCTGTCCGAGCGGCACCGTCGTCGCGCCCGGCCCGGATCGCGGCTCCGGTGCCATCGACGGCGCGGTCGGCGCGGGCGCGGGAGCGGTCGGGGTGGGTCCGGGACTCGGCACGTCGTCCGACACCTCACTGGTCGTCGACGACGAGCACGACGCCGCCACCGCGAGCACGACCGTCGCCGAGACGGCTGTCAGGAACCGCCGGACAGACACGGGCCGAGGGTACCGGCCCGACCGCCCTCTTCCGGAGGCAGGGCACACGCCACCGCCTGTGCCACCATCGATCCGGTGGGCGGTGACACGGCGGCGGTAACACGGTGAGCGGTGATCAGGTGAGCGGCGACACGGTGAGCGGCGACGCGGCCGTGCCCACCCACCATCGGGCCGACATCCAGGGACTGCGTGCGGTTGCGGTGCTGATGGTGGTGGCGTTCCACATCGGGGCCAGCCCGATCGGCCGCACCCGAGCGGGCGGGCCGTTCGCGCTGCTCGACGCCGGATTCATCGGTGTCGACGTGTTCTTCGTGGTGTCGGGCTTCGTGATCACCGCGATGCTGCTGCGCCAGCTCGACGGCACCGGCGGCATCGGATTCCGCGACTTCTACGCTCGCCGGGCCCGGCGCCTCATGCCGGCCATGGCCCTCATGTCCGTCGTGGTCCTCGGTGCGTCGATCCTGGTGCTCAACCCGTTCGGCGCACAGCAGTTCGCCGCCCGCACCGCGCTCGCCGCGAACACGTTCGTCGCCAACATCTACCTGTACCGACACACCGGCTACTTCGACGCGACCGCCGCACAGAACCCGTTCCTGCACACGTGGTCGTTGTCGGTCGAGGAACAGACCTACCTGCTGCTGCCGGCGGGCCTGGCGCTGTCGGCGTGGGCGGGCCGGCGGATCGGCCGGCGTCGAACTGCGGCCGCCGGGCGCGTCGGGGGTGACGGTGCGCGCGTCGGCATGGTCGTCGGGGTCACCGTCGTGACTGCTGCGTCGTTCCTGGCCGCCCTCGCGTTGAGCCGGGGTTGGCGACCATTCGGAGCGGAGGCACCAGAACGGCTCGCCTTCCTGATGACACCGGCACGACTGTGGGAGTTCGGTGCCGGCGCGCTGCTCGCACTGCTGTGGCCGAAGGTCCGTCTCGGTGAGCGGACCGCCGCCGCGCTCGGGTTCGTCGGGCTCATCGCCCTCGTCGCCGCCGCAATCCTGATCGACCCGGGGGTTCCGTTCCCGTCCGG
>CAJBIS010000436.1 GCA_903953195.1 uncultured Actinomycetes bacterium | reverse complement strand
TTCGCGCTGCGACTGGCCCGCCACGCCACGGGGCGCCGCAAGGTGCTGGTGTTCAACTGGTGCTACCACGGCTCCGTCGACGAGGCCCTGAACGTGATCGGCCCGGACGGTCGGGTCGTGCCGCGGCCCGGCAACATCGGCTGGTCGGTGGACCCGAACGAGATCGTGAAGGTCGTCGAGTTCAACGACGTCGGGGCGCTCGAGGCGGCGCTGGCTCCGGGGGACGTCGCCGCGGTGCTCGCCGAACCGGCGCTCACCAACATCGGCATCGTGCCACCCGATCCCGGGTTCCACGACGCGCTCCGACGGATCACCCGCGACACCGGCACGCTGCTGATCATCGACGAGACCCACACCATCTGCTGCGGACCCGGCGGTGCGACGCGTGAGTGGGGGCTCGACCCCGACCTGTTCGTCATCGGCAAGCCGATCGGCGGCGGTGTGCCGTGCGCGGCCTACGGCATGACCGAGGACGTGGCCGCCCGGGTCTACGACGCCGCCACCGGAGACGACTCCGACGTCGGTGGCATCGGCGGCACACTCACGGCCAACGCCCTGTCGCTCGCCGCGGTCCGGGCGACGCTCGCCGGCGCGCTGCGCCCCGAGGACTTCGCCGTCAGTGTCCCACTCGCCCAGCGATGGGAGGAGGGGGTGCAGTCCGTGATCGACGCCCACGGGCTCGACTGGACGGTGCACCGGCTCGGATGTCGTGCCGAGTACTGGTTCTGCCCGGCACCTCGGAACGGGGGAGCGGCCGCAGCGGCGGTCGACCACGAGCTCGATGCGTTCCTGCACCTGTGGTGCCTCAATCGCGGTGTGCTGCTCACACCGTTCCACAACATGGCGCTGTTCTGTCCGGCGCACACCTCCGCCGACGTCGACCGGCACACCGAGGTCTTCGCCGACGGCGTCGCCGCGCTCGTCGGCTGAGCGGCTCTGCGGCAGCGGTGCTGTTGGGTGCGGAACACCGCGGCTCCCCCCGTTGTTGTGCGGGGGGACGAGCCGAGGCGAGGAGCCGACATGCGTGCCATCTGGAACGGTGAGGTCATCGCCGAGAGCGACGACACCGTGGTCGTCGAGGGCAACCACTACTTCCCGCGGTCGAGCGTGCGTGACGACGTGCTCGTGGCGAGCGACACCCACACGACCTGCGCCTGGAAGGGTGTGGCGAGCTACCTCACGCTGCGCGTCGGTGACGCCGAGAACGTCGATGCGGCATGGTTCTATCCGGAGCCGTCCGCCGAGGCCGCGAGCATCGCCGGCCGGGTGGCGTTCTGGCGGGGTGTCAGCGTCGAACCCTGACGCGTGAGTGGCGCCCGCTCAGACGGTGCGTCGCTCGTAGCGGCACGCCGGAGGCCGGGGCTGACGTTCACGGAGCCACGTGTCGTCGTACCAGATCGGCACCAGATCGTGACGTGCGGCGAGTCGGCGGGCCTGTTCCCGGATGTCGAGCTCGCCGCCGACGATCTGCTCCTCGCACAACGTTCCCGATGGTTCCTGCAGCGTCACCCGGAGCGCGTTCTGGCCGGTCCCCGTTGCGGTGATCTCCAGTAGCAGCACCTGTCCGTCCTGCACGACTGCCCCCTGATGTCGTCGGTCCTCGCCCGGTGTCCATGGAACCGTCGGATGTGCGAGTCGGCGATGGGCGAAACCCCCAGTGCGGCCGACCGTCGCATCAGGCCGCGTCGACGGGCCGGCGGGACCTACCATGCGCATCGGCCGTGACCATCGGGTCGCGGTGATGACCAGCGAGCGCCTGAGGGGGCCCCGATGAGCGAACCACTCCGTTACATGCTGTCCGATGACGAGGTGCCGACCGCCTGGTACAACCTGGTCGCCGACCTGCCCGCCCCGCCGCCGCCGGCGCTGCACCCCGGCACGCTCGAGCCGGCCGGCCCGGACGACTTCGCGCCGCTGTTCCCGATGGACCTCATCATGCAGGAGGTCACGACCGACCGGTACGTCGACATCCCCGGTGAGGTCATGGACATCTACCGCCTGTGGCGGGCGACGCCGCTGCACCGCGCCCGGCGCCTCGAGGCGGCGCTCGATACGCCCGCGAAGATCTACTACAAGTACGAGGGCACGAGCCCGGCCGGTTCGCACAAGCCGAACACCGCGGTGCCGCAGGCGTACTACAACGCCAGGGCGGGCGTCCGGAAGCTGACGACCGAGACCGGCGCCGGGCAGTGGGGGACCGCGTTGTCGTTCGCGTGTCAGATGTTCGACCTCGAGTGCGAGGTCTGGCAGGTGCGCGCCAGTTACGACCAGAAGCCGTACCGCCGGGCGATGATGCAGGCGTTCGGTGCGACGGTGCACCCGTCGCCGTCGGACGTGACCGAGTACGGGCGCTCGCTGCTGGCCCAGGACCCCGACAACCCGGGCTCGCTCGGCATCGCCATCTCCGAGGCCGTCGAGGTCGCCGCGCAGGACCCCGAGATCCGGTACGCCCTCGGCTCGGTGCTGAACCACGTGCTCATGCACCAGACGATCATCGGTGAGGAGGCGCTGCGGCAGATGGCGAAGGCGGGCGACACACCCGACCTCATCATCGGCTGTACCGGCGGCGGATCGAACTTCGCCGGGCTCACCTTCCCGTTCCTCCGCGAGAAGCTGGCGGGCAAGATCAGTCCGACGATCCGTGCGGTCGAGCCGGCAGCGTGCCCGTCGCTGACCCGGGGCGTGTACGCCTACGACTTCGGCGACACCGCTGGCATGACGCCACTCATGAAGATGCACACGTTGGGCCACGACTTCATCCCGGACCCGATTCACGCCGGTGGTCTCCGCTACCACGGTATGAGTCCGTTGATCAGCCACATCTACGAACTGGGTCTCATCGAGGCCGATGCGATCAACCAGTCCGACTGCTTCGCCGCCGGTGTGCAGTTCGCCCGGACCGAGGGGATCGTGCCGGCGCCCGAGCCGACGCATGCGCTCGCGGCGACGATCGCCGAGGCGCTCGCCTGCAAGGAGAGCGGTGAGGAGAAGGTGATCCTCACGGCGCTCTGCGGTCACGGCATGCTCGACATGGCGGCGTACGACCGCTACTTCGAGGGTGGCATCGAGGACTACGACTACCCGAGCGAGAAGGTGGCCGACGCGCTGACGCGCATCCCTCAGGTTCCCGCCTGAGCGACGCACGTCCGGCGTGATGGCGACCGTTCGGTCGCCGTCACGCCTGCGCCGACACGTTGTCGCCGAGCGCCCGCCATAGGGTGATCGCATGGCTTGGAGATGGGCGTTCATCGCCTGGACGCTGTTCGTGTGGCTCGGTCGGATCCGCAATGCGGTGGGCGACCCGGCACTCGACGCCGGCGGTCGGACCGGGCCGATCCTGCTCTCACTCTCGTTCGTCATTCCGGCGCTGCTGCTCGCCGGCATGACGGCACTGCAGCTCGCGCACCGCGACGATCACCGGCTCGCTCGACCCGTGTCGCTGATCCTCGCCGCCATGGCGGTCTGGACCGCCGCGGTCTGGGTGGTGCGTGCCGTCGACATCGCGTTGCGCAGCGACCGGGGTGCGGCGTTCATCGCGGTGCACCTCGTGCTCGCCACGGTGTCGGTCGGACTCGGCGTGATGGCGGTGCGAGCTGATCGCCGTTCACCGGCTCCCTCGGCCGTCGCTGCGGGCGAGGCCGCGAGCTGACCTGCGCATACATGCTGTCCGTCGCGGACGTCGACCGACTGCGAGTGTCGAACGACCGCGCGATGAGTCTGACAGAGCGTCGTTGATGAGGCATGATGCCCCCGTGGCTTCGGCCATGGATGCGTCGTCCTCCCATCCACCCTTCCTCTCCCATGGACGACGTAGCCGAGGGTCACCCCTCACCGGCTTGATGGGGTCCGGTGGGCGGGTGACCCCCGCACGATCCGCGTCGACGGCGACGCGTCGATCTGCCCGTCTCGATCAGTCGGTGTTGATCAGATGTCGCGCCGCGTTGCGGAAGTACGACTGCATCTGCTCGGTGGTCACTGCGCGTTGCTCCTCGTCGAGCGGCGCGTCCGGCATGGTGCGCTCCAGTGCGTCGAGCATCGCGTCGAGCCAGTGCTGCGCGGCGACGTCGTCGACGACGAACGGCGCGTGCCGCATGCGGAGCCGCGGGTGGCCGCGGGTGTCGGAGTACGTGGTGGGTCCACCCCAGAACTGTGCGAGGAACAACGCGAGTCGTTCGCGCGCCGGGCCCAGGTCATCGGGTTCCGGGTACAGCGACAACAGCACGGGGTCGGCCTCGACGTGCTCGTAGAAGCGTTCGACGAGCGCGTCGAAGAACGGCTGGCCGCCGACGGCCCGGTACACGGTGGCCACATCCGGCTCGTCGCCCGGAGCCGCGTTCGGCGCGGTGTCGGACGGTGCCGGCGATCCCGGTCGACGGCCGGGGCCGGCCACGTTGATCGCTGGTGGGGTGGGTGTGGGTCGGTCGTCGCTCACCCGGCCATGGTGGCCGAGTCGGATTCGGGGTGCCACCCGCTGCTCGGGATAGCATCACGTCGTTATGGGTCAGCCTGTCTCCGTCATCGAGAAGCCCTCGAGCCGTCCCGGTGTGGTCCGCTTCGAGATCAACCGGACGCTCACCGGCACGGGTCATGAGCGGTACCGCAAGGACCAGCCCGTCGAGGGCGATCGTCCGCCGGATGTCCTGGCCCGGCGACTGTTCGAGCGTGGTGGGATCGACAACGTCCACATCAACTCGAACGTGATCACCCTGGACCTGTCCAAGGGCGCTCAGGGGACCGACGGCATCGCCGAGATCATCGAGGACCTCTACACGTACTACCGGCCCGGCGTGGAGGTTCCGACCCCCGAGTCGTTCGGTGGTGGCGAGGCGGCCCCGGCCGACTGACCGGCCACGCCGACCGGTCCGGTCGACCCCGCCGATCAGCCCCTTGCGGAGGGGCGAACACCTGTTCGATACTGGTCCCCATGTCCGGGGATCAGGTGGCCGCACTCCGATCGTTGATCGAGCAGGTCCGACCGGTCACCGCCTCCCACGAACGCACCCTGCCGGTCCTGCCGGCGCTCGAGCAGCTGTTGCCGTTCCGGGGACTCCAGCGCGGCACGATGCTCTGGGTCGGTGGCGGTCCCGGGGCGACGTCGCTCGCGTTCGGACTGGCGGCGGGCCCGACGCAGGCCGGGTCGTGGGTCGCGTGCGTGGCCGGCCGCGAATTCGGATGGGCGTCGGCCGCCGAATTGGGGGTCGACCTGCACCGCGTCGCGGTGGTGCGTTCCGAACCGGCTGACTGGGCCGCTGTGACCGCGGCGCTGGTCGATGCGTTCGACGTGGTGCTCTGCGGTCCGGACCACCAGCCGGAACGGAATCAGGTGCTCCGCCTCGCGGCCCGGGCGCGCGAACGGGGCTCGGTGGTGGTCGCCGTCGGCGGTGACGGACCCGGAGTGGGTCGTGGTCGCGTCCGCCCGTGGCCGGGGGTCGACGTCCGGCTCGACGTCGACGACCCGTCCTGGGACGGCATCGGTGCGGGATGGGGGTCACTCCGAGGTCGACAGGTGGCGGTGCGCGCCGGGGGCCGTCACGGCATGGATCGCACTCGTCGGGTGGACCTCCGACTGCCGGGCGACGGCGGCGTCGAGCCGATCGAGCGCTCCGGTTCCCCCGGCGACCGCTCACCTGACGGTCCGTCGCCGTTGCCGGTCGAGGACACGCCCGGTGATGGGACCGACGCCGAGGTGCTGGCGTTCCGGGCCCGTCCGGCCTGAGCGATGTTCCCGACCGGCCCGGTTCGTTCCCTCGCCGTGTGTGTGCCCGACTTCGAGGCCGTCGCGGTCGGTCGCCCGGCGTCCACGCCGGTGGTGGTGGTCCACGGCAACCGGATCCGGGCGGTGTCGCCCGCGGCCCGCGAACACGGGATCGTCGGCGGTCTCCGCCGCCGTGAGGCGCAGTCCCGGTGTCCCTCGGTCGAGGTCCACGAGCTCGACGAGTCCCGTGACGTCCGGGCGTTCGAACCGGTGCTGTCGGCCCTCGAGGAGCTCGCGCCCCGGATCGAGGTGCTGGCCCCCGGCCGGTGTGTGATCCCCACTCGGGGCCCCTCCCGCTACCACGGTGGTGACCGCGCGCTGGCGACGTTGGTGGCGGAGCGTGTCCGCGCCGCCCTCGGCGACGAGTTCGTGTGCCCCGTCGGGGTCGGCGTGGCCGACGGTCCGCGGGCCGCACAACTGGTGGCCGCCGAGTCCGTCCGGACCGACACGGTGATCGTGGTGCCTCCGGGGGCGACGGCGGCCTTCCTCGCTCCGCTCCCGGTGGCACAGCTCCGTCTGATCGTCGGGGGTGGTGAGCGACCGGCCGCCCGGTCGGGGTCGGGGGCCGGGTCAGGGCGGGGGTCGCGAACGGGGGCCGCAGCGACGGATCTGGCCGACCTCCTCGGACGCATGGGGATCCGCACGCTCGGCCACTTCGCGGCGCTGGGCGCCCCCGACGTGTCGGCGCGGTTCGGTGCCGTCGGCCGTGACGCCCACCTGCTGGTCACCGGCGCCGAGGACCGTCCCCCCGACGTCGTCGACCCGCCGGCCGACCTCCGGGTCTCGGTGGAGTTGGACCCGCCGGTCGAACGTGTCGAGACGGCGGCGTTCAGCGCGAAGGCCCTCGCCGACGAACTCCACACCGGACTCGCGTCGCGCGGGCTGGCCTGCAGCCGGGTCGCGGTGGCGTTCGAGACGGTCGGCGGCGACCGACAGGAACGGCTGTGGCGGCACGAGGGGGCGTTGAGCGCGTCGGCCATGGCACAGCGGGTCCGGTGGCAGCTCGACGGTTGGCTGCGCTCGGGGCAGCGCCACCGGTCGGTCGACGAGCGCGGTGACGGGGCGATCCGCCTCATCGAGTTGTTCCCCGATGAGGTCACCGTCGACGCCGGCCGACAGCTCGGGTTCTGGGGTGGGGCCGATGACGGCACCGAGCGGGCGTTGCGGGCGCTGGCCCGCGTGCAGGGGCTGGTCGGTCACGAGTCGGTGCTGGTCCCGGAGCGCAGCGGTGGCCGAGGACCAGCCGACCGGATCGAGCTCGTCGTGGTCGACAGCGTCGATCTGACCCAGCGTGTGGAACGGCCCGCGGCGCCGTGGCCGGGAGCGGTGCCGGCCCCGGCTCCGGCGCTGGTGTGGAGTGAACTCCGTCCGGTCGAGGTCCTCGACGCCGTCGGCGGCGGCGTGACCGTCAGCGGCCGGGGGCACATCAGCGCCCCGCCGGTGCGGTGCCGCATCGCCGGTGGCGCACCGGCCACCGTGCGGTCATGGGCCGGGCCGTGGTGCAGCGACGAGCGGTGGTGGGACCCGGTCGGTCATCGTCGTCGGGCCCGGCTCCAGGTGGTGCTGGACACTCCTCCCGGTCCGACCGCCCACCTGTTGAGCCTCGAATCGGGGGTCTGGTGGCTCGAGGCCACCTACGACTGATCCGCTCGACACCCGGAGTCGCCGGGCGTCGAACCGGGCCGTCTGGCTCCGCTCACAGCCGACGCGCCACGTGACCACCGGAACCTGAGAGACTGGTGCGATGCCGTCGAGGCACCGGTGACCCCCGGTGCCGGACGGCGAACCGTGACCAGTCGACCGGGCGGCGCCCCGGACAGCAGCAGCGAGGCCAGCACATGACCGACACCCCCGAAGCCCGGATCCTGATCGTCGAGGATGAGGAGGGCCTGGCCGACGGTGTGGCCCGCGGGCTGACCAACGAGGGGTTCGAGGTCGAGGTCGCCCACGACGGGCTGACCGGTCTGGACATGGCCCGCAGCGAGGACATCGACGCCGTCGTGCTCGACATCATGTTGCCGGGCATGAACGGCTACAAGGTGTGCCGGACACTGCGCGACGAGGGGATCGGCAAGCCGATCCTGATGCTCACCGCGAAGCAGGGCGAGTACGACGAGGCCGAGGCGCTCGACACGGGCGCGGACGACTTCCTGTCGAAGCCGTTCTCGTTCGTGGTGCTGGTCGCCCGGGTGCGGGCGCTGCTCCGCCGGGCCGCTGACGGTCGGGGTCAGCCGCTCGTCATCGGCGACCTGTCGCTCGACCCGCTGAGTCGGACCTGTCACCGCGGCGAGACGATGATCTCGTTGACCACACGCGAGTACGAGCTGCTCGAGTCGCTCATGCGTCGGCCCGGACAGGTCGTCGAGAAGCAGGAGCTGCTCGAGCGGGTGTGGGGCGACGAGTTCGAGGGCGACCCGAACGTGGTCGAGGTCTACATCGGCTACCTGCGTCGCAAGCTCGACAAGCCGTTCGGCCGCAACGACATCCGC